>JAFVZR010000164.1 GCA_017508065.1 Candidatus Methanomethylophilaceae archaeon | reverse complement strand
GTCCGCAACGCCTTTCTTCAATTCGACTCTGATTTCAATTACTGTCATATGTTACTACGTATGCGCGCGCGGGTATATAGTAACGCCTTTGTGAATCCGTCAGGAGTATGGTTTTCCGATATCCATTGTGTACAGAATGGCACATCGGCCACTTTCATGGGATCGGTCGATGACGGTAATGTACCAGAAGGGATGAGGTAGAAATCGGAAATCGTTTGGAGGATGATGGGGCCTATTCGCCCCTCTTCCTTCCGAATACCAGGTATGCAGTATGACCCAGCATATCGAAGCTTGGCCTGACTCCTCCGCGGTGAACCTCCATGCCGCGCTGGAGGTTCTCCAACGCGAAGACGTCCGAGAAGTTCCTCTCACGGAGTGCCACGACAATCTTCTCCAGCTGGTTCATGTTGGGGATGTATGCACAGATACGTCCTCCGGGTCTGAGTGAGGGGAGCAGATTGTCCAACGCGTTCTCCGGATCTGGCATATCCATGATCAGGGCATCGGCGACGTACTCCACCTTCGCATCCCTCGCATCACCGATCTGGAACGTCCAGTTGGCATCGAGTCCGGTACGTCTGATGTTCCTGAGCGCGCGCTGTGCGTTCTCCTCCTTGAACTCCACGGTGTGGACATGGCCCGTGGTGGATACCGCTCTGAGGAGGGTGGTGGTGAGGGCACCAGAACCGGCACCCACTTCGAGGACTTTGTCCCCAGCCTTGACATCGGAGTAGAGAAGGATCGTCGCCGCATCCTTGGGAGTGATGATCTGTGCTCCCCTCTCCAAGGATTCGATGAGCTCCATGGTACCCGGGCGGAACGCTGTGAAGGTCTTACCGGCGACGGTCATGCTGGAACCGTCATCCATATCCTTCAGTCTGGCACCATCGATGGTACCCAATGATGAGATCTTAAGCATACCGAAGGACACTTTCAACCAGTGCTTCTTGTCGTTCTCGTCCACGAGATAGATGTACTCGTTCTCCGCGAAGGCCATGTTCCCATATCGGAATCATGTCTTTAAAGGATGGTGTCAAAAGTGGAGTGAAGACACCTCCCGAGGAATACCCCCGGGAGGATTTTCTGCAATCTGGCACTCACATCGTGCGTGCTGCGAACGCCTGGAGCTCGGTGTCCTTTCCGCAGACGATGCACTTGCCCTCGAACTTGCCCTCCGGCCTGTAGGGGGTTCCGAGGATCTTGATATCGTGCTCGTCCTCGAACTTGTGACCGCACTCCTCGCAACCGCACCATCCGAAGGAGTAGATGCGGAGTTCGGAGGTGTCCTCCTTGGGGATCTCATCCATAGAGGTGATCGCCTTGGTTGCATCGTCCTGGAACGCCTTGGCCTTGGCCTTGAGGGTGGACATGATGTCATCGAGGATCAGCTGGGTACCGGGAATGAGGGAGTCCATGGCGATGGTTCCCTTCTCGCCGGTGTCACGCCTAGCGAAGGTGACGACACCGTTCTCGATGTCACGTCCTCCGAGTTCGAGCCTGAGTGGGACGCCCTTGATCTCCCAGTCGTAGTACTTGCTTCCGGGGCGGTCATCCCTGTCGTCGAGCTTGACACGGAATCCTGCGGCTGCGAGCTTATCCCTGAGTGCCTCCGCCGCACCTGCGACGTCGACGGTGCTCTTCTTGGAAAGGATCGGGATGATCACTATCTGGAAGGGTGCAATCGCGGGAGGCAGTATGAGTCCGTTGTCGTCTCCGTGTACACTGACAACGGCTCCAAGGAGCCTCTCGCTCATTCCGTAAGTGGTCTGGTGGACGTGCTTGTGGGTTCCGTCCTCTGCCTCGTAGGTGATATCATAGGGGACGGAGAAGTTGGTCCTGTAGTGGTGGACGGATCCGAGCTGGAGGGTCCTGTGGTTGGGCATCACGGTATCGATACCGACGGTGTAGTGTGCTCCGGGGAACTTGTCCCACTCGGTACGCCTGAGGAGGGTGTAGGGGAGACAGAGCTTGTCCATGATGTTGTCGAGCATGTCGAGATCCTCCTCGATCTGGCACTGTGCATCCTCCTCGGTGTCGTGACAGGTGTGCGACTCGAAGAAGTGGATCTCCCTGACCCTGATGAACGGACGGGTCTGCTTGGTCTCGTAACGGAAGGTGTTGACGATCTGGTAGACCTTGAGGGGAAGGTCCTGGTGTGACCTGACCCAGAGGGAGAACATGGGGTACATGGCGGTCTCGGATGTGGGTCTGGTGACCAGACGGACGTCGAGCTCGTTCTTTCCCGCGTGCGTGACCCAATAGACCTCCTCGTCGAATCCCTTGATGTGGTCCTTCTCCTTCTTGAACTCGGTCTCGGGGATGAACAGGGGGAAGTTGACCTCACCGTGATCGGTGGCCTCGAGCTCCTTCCTGGTGAAGGAGTCGATGAGGGTCATGATCTTCCATCCGTATGGGGTCCAGACATTCATTCCCTTGATGGGATACCTCTTGTCGCAAAGGTTGGCCTTCTCGACCATGTCGAGGTACCATTCTGCATAATTCTCGTATTTTCCAACCATTTTCATCCCTTCAGTGCCTTTGCGATGATGTCGGCCACGGAGATGTGGGAGACGGGGTTCTCGAGGGTGTTGCATGAGAGGACACCGTCGAGGTAGCTTCCGGTGAGCTTTTCGATAGCGTTGTTGACGAAGACACCGTGGGTGCATGCGACGTAGACGGACTTGGCACCGGCAGCCTTGAGCTGTGCGGTTGCGGCCATGATGGTTCCTCCGGTGGAGATCATGTCGTCGACGATGAGCACGGACTTTCCGTCCACATTGGACTTGGCGGGCTTGATGCTGACCTCGGTTCCGGAGAGACGGGTCTTCTCCAGGTGGTCGTACTCGACGCCGAGCCTGGTTCCGACGTCCTTGGCACGACCTGCGGCTCCGATGTCGGGGGACATGACCACATCGATTCCCTTGTCGGCGAAGTATGCGGCGATGGATTCCGCGGCCTTGAGGTCGGTGGAGGGACAGGTGAAGTAGCGGAGGACGTCCTCCTTGTGGATATCGATGGTGATGACACGGTCGCAGTTCATGTTGATGGTCTTACAGACGACCTTTGCGGACTCGGGTTCACCGTTCTTGAAGATGCGGTCCTGCCTCGCGTATCCGAAGTAGGGGATGACACAGGTGACGGACTTGGCACCGAGGTTCCTGACGACGTCCTGGAGGAGGAGAAGCTCGACCAGGTTTCCGTCGGGGTAGGTGTTCTGGACGATGACGACATCGTCATCGATCTTCTCAGCGTCGATACGTGTGTAACACTCCCCGTCGGGGAATCTTGTGGATGCTGCGGCGATGAACTGACAGTCCAATGCCTTAGCGAGCTCCTTTGCCAAATCCTTGGATGAAGAACCGCCAACTACTATCATAAGACTGGCTATGAGTACATGCGGTTTAAGTCTTGCGCGCGTTGGAACGGGCGTACGTATACGTGCGACCATTCCCTATTTAACGGAAGCCGATGATAATCCCTAGGGATGCACAATGAATAACGGACAGGGGGAGCAGATCTCCGGATCCTCGGTACAGGTCGACATAACCACCGTAGGTTCCGACAGCATGAGCCAGGACCCGATCGCCGTAGGTACGATATTCGGTGATGTCGGTACGAACTCGTTCAAGTTCGCCGTCACGGGTTCGGCGGAACGTTCCGATTACATAATCGCCGAGCACCCGGATTGCGGGAATGTGTTGTGCCAGATAGGCAGCATCGTCAGGAAGACCACAATGACCTTGGACAAGGCCCTGGAAGCCGCTTCCAACGATTGTACCAAGGACAAGGTCGTGGCGACCGCTGACGTCATAGGATACAAGGACGAGAAGGGACTGTTGCAGATTCCAAGAACTACATTCCTTGCTGCCACAATCGTGAGGCGTGCCGATCCCGAATTCATAAGGAAGATACTGGGTCTTAAGGACGACCGTAGATCCTGCGCATACATCGGTATGCTGAAGGGATACGAGATGCCGATCATGCTCGACATCAACAGTCTGGTACAGCGTCATGTGAGCATCCTTGCCAAGACAGGCGGAGGCAAGAGCTACATCTCCGGCGACATCCTCGAGGAACTGATGAAGCATGGCGTCACATGTCTCATCGTCGATCCCCATGGAGAGTACGGCGCGATGCGCCACCCTTCCGATTCCAAGGACGAGAGATTCGGCGTGGAGCCGCACGGGTATGACGACAACATCATCGAATTCGGAATGACCCAGATCGAAGGTGTACGTCCGTTGAGGTTCACATTCAAGTCCCTCGATTCCAGGGACATCCTCGACCTTCTGCCGTCATCCGATTCCAAGAGCAGCCTGTCACTTCTGACAAAGGCCATGGATGCCGTTAAGGAAAGGAAACAGCTGTATTCCATAAGAGACGTGATAGAGGAACTCTCCTCCAACGAGAGCGGGAAGGCATACTCCTTGATCGCAGACCTGGAATCCATCGACGCACTGGGTCTTTTTGCCGAGAGAGGTAACCACATATCCGAACTCGTTCAGAAGGGAAAGACCACGATATTCAACCTGAAGGGTGTGGCACCCGACATCCAACAGATAATCGTCAGACGTCTGGGCATCATGATGTTCGAACTCAGGAAGGCGAACAGGGTACCGCCGATGATGATGGTGTTGGAGGAGGCACACAACTACTGTCCTCAGAACGAGGGGACACTCTGCAAGAAGATACTCACCACCATCGCGTCGGAGGGAAGGAAGTTCGGTCTTGGGCTGATGGTCATAAGTCAGAGGCCTGCCAAGATAGATAAGAATGTATTGTCCCAATGCGGTACGCAGATCATATTGAAGGTGACCAACCCCAACGACCTCAAGGCGATCACCGCATCCATCGAAGGACTCACCGGAGGGATGGAACAGGATATCCCCGGATTGCCGATAGGTACCGCGATGGTCGTTGGAGCGGGGATCCAAACCCCGATGCTGGTGGACGTGCGCCCCAGGGAGAGCAGACACGGCGGCGCCAGCGTACAGATCCTGGAGAACGATAACGATGAATGACACAATCACCGAAGCGAAGATCGACAGATACCTGGACATCACAAGGAGGGCATTGGAGAAGTTGAAGGTGGTGACGCCCGACCGCTCCTTCGGAAAGAGGATGGCGGATGACTTCATGACCATGGCCACCTCCTACTACGAGGACGCCAAGCACTTCAGGTCGCAGGGAGACTTCGTCACCGCCTTCGCTGCCGTAAACTACGCGCACGGATGGATCGATTGCGGTGCAAGGATCGGTCTGTGGGATGTGGACGGCGACGATGTGCTGTTCACACTCTTCGAGTGATCATAACAATCTGGGCATGGCATCCGTGGATGAACATGTGTAGGTGGGCACGTCACCGAACAGGTCGAACACCTCATCCTTCGGAATGTCGGTGAATATGCTGTGTCCCAACATGCACATGCCTGCATGACCGTACGGTTCCAACAGGTCCAGTGCGGTTCCCACCACCAACGATTCCAGACCCACGGAGCGGGAGAATTCCCTGGACTTCCTGAAAAGACCGTCGATCGATGGGTCGCTCAGATGCGAATCCACCATCCTTCTTCCCACATCATCCATCAAGGAACATACGTCGGGGTCGTTGATCACCGAACCGGTGTTCAGCTTGTCGCCGAACACGGCCAATGTGAGGTTCTCGAATCTCAATCCCGTGTCGATGATCGATCCGCTCGGAGGGAGTCCTGGCCTTTCCCTCACGGGTTGGTGTCCGGGACACATC
>JAFVZR010000163.1 GCA_017508065.1 Candidatus Methanomethylophilaceae archaeon | reverse complement strand
GGTTCCTTCCCTGGATCCGGGTCCCTTCCTCTTTCCTTTGGCCTTCTGGGCTGCTGCCTTTCTGATCCTTCCGTAGGAGGTACCGTTCTTGGGCTTGGCCTTGATGGTACCGGACATGATTGCGGTGCGGATATCTGCACGAGTGATGCAGTTGGAAACCTCCTCCATCTTCTCGGGGTCGATCCAAACACGGTTCACACCGCACTTGAGGACCTCTGCTGCCATTCTCTTCTGGTTCTTAAGGTCGACCATTTTCACACCATCCTGTTGAGAACCCTGATACCGAGCTCATCTGCCCTTGCCTGGATTGCAAGTCTCTTCTTGACTCCGACGGTTCCGCCGATACGAACTGCCTGGACCTTGGGGTTGACTCCCTCGAGTCCATCGACGTTGTAGACGAGAACCTCCTCGAATCCTGAGGGGTGGAGGTTACGGACGGAAGCGGGTCCACGGTAACCGATGTCGACACAGTTGGGGCGCCTCTTGAGGCATCTCTTCATCTTGGAGTGGATACCTTTGGGCCTGCGCCAGCTCTCTCCGAGCTTGGAGTATCTGAACCACTCCTGCCTCTTGAAAGCGGGCCTGCGGCCGTTGATGACAGCCCTCTTTGCGAGTGCGTCTGCGGTCTCTCCATCGAGTTCGGGCTTTGCCTTGACGGTGTAGACCTTCTCGGCGTCCTCTTCCTCGACGACCTCGACCTTCTTGGTCGCCTTCTCAGCTACTGCCTCTCCGGCGAGCTGTCCCTTCCACTTCTCGACAGTCTTAGGTCCAACTCCGCTAAGGGTCTTGATGACTTCCTTTGCCTTTGCATCGTCGTTGACTGCAGCAGCAAGCTCCTCGATGGTCTTGATGCCGATGGTCTCGAGCTCTGCGATGTTGGCCTCCTTCATTCCTGTGAGGTCTGTGAACGTCTTGACGGTCATTCTTTCACCTTGTGAGATTTGTGGACGATGTAAATTCCGTCCTGGAAGACCCTCTTATCGAAGCCTCCCCTGGAGGTTGCCCTCTCAAGGTTTGCTGCGGTCTGTCCGACCTTCTCGATGTCGATTCCCGAAACGGTGACGTCTGCTCCGTTCACCTTAACGGTGACACCGGGCACGATGTCTGCGAAGCGGGGGGCGTGTCCTCCCATGTAGTTGTCTACCTGGACCTTGTCTCCCTTCACTGCAACCTTCATAGGGAAGTGGTTGAACACGACCTTGAGCTGGTAGGTGTAACCCTCCGTAACTCCACGGATCATGTTCCTGACGTGTGCGTAGAACGTACCGACCATGGCCTTTTCCTTGATCCTGGGGTACTCACACGACACGGTGACCTGTCCTTCCTCAATGGCAACGTTTACACTAGGGTGCGCGAAGTTTCTGCTCAGCTCCCCCTTGGGTCCCTTGACCGTGACGACGTTACCGTCCTTGGAGATGGTAACGCCAGAGGGGATGGCGATGGTGCTTTCGATTTTCCCTGCAATTGTCATTCTATTTCCTCTTTAGTATACGTACGCTAACAGCTTTCCGCCGATGCCAAGTTCCTTGGCGCGGGTGTGCGTAACAACACCCTCAGTCGTTGATAGTATAAGAACACCGAAGTCCTGAGCGGGGAGGAACCTCGCCTCAAACTTCTCGAGATCTGCTACTTTGACTGAATATCTGGGCTTGATAACACCACAGTTGTTGATCGCACCCTTCATCATTACGCGGAACATTCCCGCCTTGCCGTCCTCGATGTACTCGAACTGGTTGATGTATCCGTTGTCCTGCATAACCTTCAGCACGCGGCCGATGAGCTTGGAGGAGGGCTGGATAACGCACTCGCTCTTTCCGATCTCAGATGCATTCTTCATTACTGACATTGCGTCATTCAATGGGTCGCACTGCATCTTTGTCACCTCATGAATATTTCTTGAATCCAAGCTCAGGGGCCATGTCCCTGAAGCACTGGCGGCAGAGGTGCAATCCGTACCTTCTGATGATTCCTCTGCGACGACCGCACCTGGTGCAGCCGTTTACCCTTCCGAATTCCTTCTTGGGCTTCACTCAACCACCTCAACCTTGAACTTGTCCTTCATGTACTGGATTGCCTCGTCGCGGTCGACGCGGTGATCCTTGGGGATCCTCCTCTTGAGGAGTGCCCTCTTGGTGATCCTGTTTCCGGGCCTTCTGAGAACGACGCTGATGTCCATTCCGAAGATTCCGATCTCGGGATCGTACTTCATTCCATCGAAATCAGTGTAGTCGGTGATTCCGAAGGACATGTTACCCTCCTTGTCGAAGGAGTAGACGGGGACACGCATCTCCCTGATGGGGAGTGCGCGCTCGATGAACTCCTCTGCAGCCTCTCCCCTAAGGGTGACCTTGCATCCGAGGGGCATTCCCTTACGGATTCCGAGGTCCCTGTTGATGGTCTTGGAAATGGTCTGGACAGACTTCTGTCCGGTGACCATCTCAAGGACCTTCTGGGCCTTGACGAGTCTCTCTCCGGCCTCGCCAACACCGATGTTGACGACGACCTTCTCGACGTAGACGTCTCTCATTCCGGTCATCAGTTCTCAACCTCCGGCAGTTTGATTGCGGGAGCCTTTGCACCGATGACAAAGACGTTCTTCTTGACGGTCTCGAATCCACCCTCGAACCTGACGACGTTTGCGGAAGGTCCTGCGATGACGACGTACTCGGTGATGGTCTCGATGTTTCCTGCGTGGTTACCCTCGGAAACGAGAACGGTTGCTCCGGCCTCCATGGGGAAGCACTCGAGGATCTTCTGACCGTCGAATGCGACCTTCAGGACGTCACCGGTCTTGTACTCGTTCTTGTCGAGGATGATGTTCCTTCCGTCGTGGAGGTTGAGCTGGATCTTTCCACCCTTGACGATGGTCTTGTCCTCGATCCTGCAGAGCTTCCAGTCCTTCTCGGAATCGTCGATTGCGACGAGGGTGAGCTTTCCCTTGGAGGTGAGGAGCATGCGGTAGCTGGCGTTGAGGCCAGGGACCGTGATGACGTCCATCAGTCCGATGGGTGCCTTGGGGCTCTTGATTGCCTTTCCATCAACGAGGACATCGCGCTGTCCGATGATCCTCTTTGCTTCTCTTGCCGTGTCACAGATCTTGAGCAGGTCCCTGATCACGACGACCGCGGGCATGGAGCTCTCGATGGAGTGCGAACCGGCAGACTGCTTGGCGACGAAGACGTGGGCCTTCTTCTTGATGGGCCATGTCCTGGGTGCTGCCAATCTCTTCATGTGATCGCTCATTCTTTAGCCTCCTTCTTCTTGGAGAGGGCTTCCTTCCTCCATGCATCGTCGAGGTTGAGCTTGACGATGACGAGGTTGGATGCGTGGATGGGGCGCTCTGCTGCGGATCCGTCAGCCTGTGCGATGGTGATTCCCTCGATTGCTACACGACCAGTCTGGGTGTAGACTGCGAGAACCTTTCCCTCGGAGCCGCGGATGTCTTCGTTTCCACGAACGACAACGACGGTGTCGCCCTTGCAGACGCGTGCGGACCTGATTCCGTACTCCTTGCGGAGATCTGCGGACAGGTGGGCGGACAGCATCTTCCTCTTGACGTGGAGAGGTGCGTTCGCCTGGTTGAACCTCTGTACTCTTGCTTTGCTGCTAACCATATCAACACACCTCAAACGATGACGCTGGCGGTGGCCGAAATACGAGGCCACCTCTCGGCTGCTTCCCTTGCGACGGGACCCTTGATGTCGGTTCCCTTGGTCTCACCGGTCTCGGTGGTGATGACTGCTGCGTTGTCCTCGAAGAACACCATGGTTCCGTCGGGGCGCCTCATGGGCCTCCTCTGGCGGACGATGACTGCGTAGACAATCTGCCTTCTCATCTGGGGAGTTCCCTTCTTGACGGATGCGAGGACGAGGTCTCCAACTCCTGCGGAGGGGACACGCCTTGCGACTCCGTGGTATCCGGGGACGGTGATGATCTCGATGACCTTTGCACCGGTGTTGTCGATGACGTCGAGGCGGGAGCCGTTCTGGAGGCCCCTGGTCTGTTTACCTGCGATTCCCTTCATCTTACTCCCTCTTCTCTACGATAACGAAGGACACGGTCTTACTGAGAGGGCGGCATTCCATGATGCTGACGTTGTCTCCGACCTTGAGGTCGAAGCATGCGGGTGCATGAACGGAGAATCTGGAGCTCCTCTTCTCGTATCTCTCGTACTTCTCGTGGTATTTCAGGTAGTTGCGCTCGACCACAACGGTCTTGTCCATTTTGATGGATGCGACGACTCCCTCAATGATCTGGCCTCTGACCGACAGGCTGCCGTGGAAGGGGCAGTTGGGGTCGTTGCATTCTGCCTGGGGAGGGTTGACGCCGATTCCGATGTCTCTAACTTTTGTTGCCATGTTATTTCACCTAACCTTCTTTATTCTGTCTTCTGGTCGGTGTTGTATTTCAGATCCTCTTATGGTGATCTGTTCTCCATTGTATGTGAATTCGAATTCACAGCCCCTCTTGGGGACCATCTTCACGGTTCCGGCCGATTCGATGGCGAAGGTGTTCTTGGTCTCGTCGACGACCACCCCGCTGATGGGGTAGGCGCGGGACTTGACCGCGACCTGCCTTCCTATGAACTCTCCTCTCATGTCATCCACCCGGCTATCACTTGGATTCCGTGGTGAATCCCATGTCCTCCAGGACGGCCTTGACCTTTTTCTTGTGGTCACCCTGGAGTTCGATGCGACCGTCTTTGGCAGTACCTCCGGCGGCGCATTTGTTCTTCAGTTGCTTGGCGAGATCGTTGATATCGATATCGTTCTCATCGATTCCATCAATCACTGTTACGGTCTTACCGTACCTGCGACTGTCGATGGAGATCCTGACGGTCTGCTGCTCACGCGCGATCTGCGCGCACATACAGAGCTCGTCAGGCAATCCACATACGGGACAGATTGCCATTAGAGGTCTTCCTCCTCCTTCTGGATGGTCAGGATGCGAGCGATCTCGGTCCTCAGTGCGCGGATTGCACCGGGGTTGGTGGGGGCTCCACCCATTGCGGCTGCGCCCCTCTCGTGCATGAGCTCGTCCCTAAGCTCCTTGAGCTTCTGGTTGCGCTCCTCTGCACTCATTTCCCTGATCTCTGCTGCCTTGAGTGCCATTTACTGTGCCTCCTCAACGGGCTCTGCCTCCACGACGGGCTCGTCTGCGGGAACATCCATTCCTGCGAAGAGCTCGGGGTACTTTGCCATTGCATCGGTCTTACCGAGGATGGTGGTGTCTGCGGGCAACCTGGATCCAGGCTGCATGATGTCAACGGTGACTCCGATGACTCCCATCTTGAGCTTTGCAACTGCATATCCTCTGGACATGAAGTTTGCCTTGGGCTCTCCACAGAACTTGATGTATCCGTCCTTGAACTTCTCGGTCCTGTGCCTCTGTCCGGTCAGCTTTCCTGCTACGATGATGTGACATCCCTTAGCTCCGGATTCCATGATCCTGCGAACTGCGGAGTGTCCAGCTCTGCGGAAGTGCCAGCCCCTCTCAAGGGAGAATGCGAGCTTCTCTGCCATGATCTGGGCGTTGAGGTTGGGGTCCTTGACCTCGTTGACCTCGATAGTGGGGTTCTCAAATCCGTACTTCTCCTCGATGGCCGAAGTCAGGTTCTTGATGGTCTGTCCCTTCCTACCGATGACGAGTCCAGGGCGCTCGGTGGTGAGGATGACACTGGTACCCATAGGGGTCCTCTTGATGTCGAGTCCTCCGAATCCTGCGCGCTTGACCTCGTTCATGAGGTATTCCTTGAGAAGAACCCTGCGAACATTCTCGGCAACGAACTTTCTCTCTGATGCCATTTCACTCTACCTCCTCAATGATAACCTCGAGGTTAACAGTCTCCTGGTTCCACTGGGTTGCCCTTCCGTGTGCCCTGGGCATGTGACCGGGAATGGTCCTTCCCCTGGAAACGGTGATGGTCCTGAGAACCATGGAGTCCACGTCGAGTCCCTTGTACTCAGCGTTGGCAACGGCACTCTGGATGACGTTGAGGAAAGCCTTTGCGACCTTCTCGGGGTATCTTCCAGGTCCAACGCCCTGCTTGTGGGACACGCGCTTGTTGTATCTCTTCAAGGGTACGGGCCTCTTGAGGGCGACGACGTCCTCGAGTGCCTGAATTGCCTTGTCGACTTTCATTCCACGAACCATGCCTGCGACTTCACGGGACAGCTTGGGGGAGATAGTGAGCTCCCTTCCAAGTGCCTTTGCGGTGGTGTCTGGGTCTGCTGTTGCTGTGTAACCGTGCATTCTTAAACACCTCACTTAAGCGGCATGAACTTCGAAGATCTGGTAGCTCCGACACCGGGTCCGGTGTGCTGAGGGGACTTCCTGGTAAGAACGAACTCACCAAGGTAGCATCCGATCATCTCGGGCTTGATCTCGAATTCCTTGAATTCCTTTCCGTTGTAAATGCTGACAGTCTTTCCGACGAACTCGGGGATGATAGGTACATCCCTGCGGTGGGTCCTGATGACCTCTCCGGGCTGTGCTGCCTTCAGGTTGTCGAAGAGCAGCTGCTGCTCGTAGTTGAGTCCGCGAAGGTAGGTCCTCCTTGCTCTAGAGGGCAGAAGTGCCAGGATCTCGTCGAAGGGCTTTGCGAGGAGCTGCTCCATGGTGAATCCACGGTAGAGGAACTCCTTCTTCCTCCTTGCCTGAATCGCTGTCGCCTTCTTCCTTGCTCTTCTCCTAGAGGCTTTTGCGGAACCTGCAATGAATTTAGCTTTTGCCATTTAGTTCACTTCCTCTTCTTAGATTTGTTCTTCTTCTTGGGCGACAGGCGTCCAACCTTCTGACCAGGCCATGCGTTCCTTCCGATGGTGCTGGGTCCTCCAATGTGGGCGTGGCTTCCTCCTCCGTGGGGGTGATCTACGGGGTTCATAGCAACTCCCTTGACCTTCTTGTTGGCCTTGGATCTGGACTGCAGGGTGTGGAAGTTCTTTCCTGCCTTAGCCAGGGGCTTGTCGGTCCTTCCTCCTCCTGCGACGATACCGATTACGGCACGGCAGTTGGGGGAGAGCTCCTTCAATGCACCAGAGGGCAGCTCGACGACGACATATGCTCCCCTGCTGATGATGGTTGCAGAGGTTCCTGCGGTCTTGACGAACTTACCTCCATCTCCGGGGAGTGCCTCGATGTTGTGGACGAGGGTTCCCTCGGGGATATCTGCGAGCTTCATGATGTTTCCAGCAACGATTGCTCCTGCTCCAACCTCGATCTTCTGACCGACCTTGACACCCTCTGCTGCGAGCTGGTAGTCGATGGTTCCGTTGAACTCGACGACTGCGAGCGGGGAGGTCCTTCCAGGTGCGTGAATCAGGTCCTTGACGATTCCGGGGCCCTCGACCTTTGCGGGGAGCCTGACATCATCAACGTGCCTGTGGCTGGGGGAACGGTACTGGGAGCCTCCGCGGCCCCTCCTCTGTGTAATTAATCTCTTTCCCATGTTCACTCACCTTCAGAATACTCCGACCCTCATCGCGATGTCCTCCGCGGAGAATCCGGGAGCGAGCTTGATGATTGCGTGTTTTCCGTCTTTCTGGATTCTGGTCCAAACCTTTGCGACCTTGACGTTGAAACGGTCCTCGAAGGCTGCCTTGATGTCGGCCTTGTCAGCGTCCCTGTGGACGATGAACTGGATCTTGTTTCCGTCCTTGAGGTCCTGGGTCTGGGTTCCGTTGAGCATGTTCATTGCCTTCTCGGAAACGAATGGCCTGATGAGAATATCACTCTGCTTCATGTTTACCACTCTCCGATCTTTGCGAATGCGGACTCAGTGTAGACAGTGAGCCTTCCTGCGTCTCCTCCAGGTGCGAGAATTGCTGCGGACAGGTTTCCGACAGCCTCGATCTGAACTCCGGGGAGGTTGGATGCGCTCTTGAAGATAGGTACCTCGCGCTCTGCGACGACGATGAGGACGGATACAGGAGTCCTGTACTTTCTGTTCCTCATGGTTCCCCTACCTGCACGGATCTTGCGTCCGTCCTTTGCACGGTCGAGGTCGTATCCGAGTCCGATCTTCTCGAGGAATGCGGAAACCTCTGCAGTGGTGGTGAGGTCCTGTGCTGCGTCGGAAACGACGACGGGGAAGGAAACGTTGTCATCGAACTGGTGACCGCGTGCCTTGACACAGTCTGCACAGCCGGTTGCTGCGAGTGCGGACTTGCGTGCGATTGCGCGCTCCTTCTGGTTGATCTTCATGTCCCAAATTCTCTCGGGGCGTGGGGGGTGTGCCCTGCGTCCAGAAACGTTGTTGGGTGACTCGGAAGCCTTTCCGAGACCGTGAACCCTCTGGTTACGAGCGGATCCAGTTCCCTTTCCGCGAGTACTGACTGCGTGCCTCATTCCTGCCTTCTTGGCGGGTCCGTAGGGCTGCCTTCCGTTTGCTGCGGCTGCGAGAACGGCCTTCTTGATGATGTCGGGCCTGTACGGGGTGCTGAAGACCTCAGGGACGTCGACCTTCTGGGAGACGTCACCGTTAATTGAATAGACATTGGTCTGTGTCATCTACTTATGCCCCCTGCTTCGACTCAGTCGAGATGTAGGTGATGTTTGCTGCCTCGGTGTTGGCGGACTTGGGGAGCCTGATGGGGTCCCTTACCCTGACGAGCCTCTTTGCGGGTCCAGGAACGGATCCGTGGACGAGAACGTAGGTGTTTGCAACATCTCCGTAGTTAAGGAAGCCTCCCTTGGGGGTGATCTCGGCTCCCTCGGTTCCGATCTTCAAAAGCTGCTTGTTGAACTCGGTCCTCTGGTGGTATCCGAGCTGACCAGCCATGGGAACAGTTCCCCTGACGTATCCGGGTCTCTTAGGACCAAGGTTTCCGATTCCGCGGCGGTGCTTGGAGTTCCTGTGAGACAGGAGCTTGATACCGAAACGCTTGGTTGCACCCTGGAATCCCTTTCCCTTGGTGATTGCGATAACGTCGACGAAGCTACCCTCTACTGCGAAGTCGTTGATTCCGACCTCGGTTCCGAGGATGGTCTTTGCGTACTGTACCCTCTCGTCGATGCTTCCGCCTCCAATCCTGAGCTCCATGATGTCGGGGACCTTCTTGGGGACTCCCTTAACGAGCTTGGGCTGGGTGTAGGCAAGGACACGGACATCTTCGATGTCGACTGCGTCGTACTTTGCGAAAGAAGCCTCGTCGTGGTTCTTGGGGACAGACAGGCGCTTTCCGAGCAGGGGATCGAGATCCTGTGCCCAGACCTCACCAGCGGTCTTGAGACCGGTGATGGTGTTCTCGTAGAACCTAACAGCTGCGATCTTCATCGGGGGGACCTCAAGGACCGTAACGGGTACCTGGAGCTCCATTCCCGAGGTTGTGCTCTTCACACGCTTATCGACTATGAAAGCGTGAGTCATTCCGGCCTTGTAACCGGCAAATCCCTGGATCTTGGGTGCACCGGTGATCTCGGGCCAAGAATCCAGCCTGGGGGTCTGCGACTGGGCCCTCTTGCGGGGACCGTATGCGCGGGATCCTCTCTTTGGACGTCTTCTCTGTGACATATTTCACATCCTGCGAGGGTTTCTTCGCTAACCTCGCTTAGTCGATTATGAACGTCTGACAGATCGACCGTGACGCCGTATTCATCCCGATAAGCATCGACATGAGAGTGAACGTGGGGTGCTGTGCATTGCCCGATACGTCTGGTCGAACTTTCTAGCGTTTAATCTAAAAATAGGGTAGTCATAGGTTATATATAAACATGACGTACGTGTATTATAATATAGGACTGAAGGGGTTTCGAAAGAGGGGGTTTTGGACCCCTCAGATTTTGCCTTCCTTGGCCTTCTTCTGCTCACGCTTCATACGTGCCTTGGCGTCGAAACCAGTGGCCTGCTCCATGAACTTGTTGAGGGCCCTCTTGCTATCGAGGATCATCTCGTCGTTGAAGGTACCCTCTGCGTTGACCGTATCGATCGCGATGACGGTCTTGGAAAGGATCTTCGCTTCGATACGTGCCAGAACACCGAATTTGGAAACGAATGCGCAATCTTCCTCGGCGACATTTCCGAAGACGTCCTCCATGATCTTGGGGAGCTGCTCGCCTTCAATCTTTCCGTACCAGCCTTTCTTAATGTCGAATTCCTTCATCGGTTCACATCCTGATTATGAGGTCGCTGCTGAGCCCACGATCAAGATCGGTGGCGGTACCGAGCGCCATTTCTGAGTCCATGTATTCGTTCCATGCGTTTAAACACTCACATGAAACGTCGAGGTCATTCACATCCTGAGAGAAGGAGAACTTCTCGATCGCGGCAAGGGCTGCCTGATCGCATTTTCCACAATTGTGTACGCCTCTCTGGCTTCCCCCTCCAGACGGAGAGGACATGAGCCTTGCATCCACTGTGCCAGAACATCTTTTGAGTACATCTATGAGCGACCAGATCCACGGGGATCTGTATTCGCCCCTCTTCCACAGTCTTTCTGTTACTGTGGCTCTTTGGACATTTACGGGATTGATGGAAATCTCGTCGGAGAACGGTGCCGCGAATCTTACGGATTCAATGGCGCTCTCGATCGCAGTCTTTTCCTGCATATTGATAGGCTTCAGAAGGAGATATGTCCTGACGGAAAGTCCGGCAGCCTTGATCATCGTACCCACACGCTTGCTGTCATCTGGCGTGAAACCCTTCCTGATGCAGTGCTCCATGACATCCGGATCTGATGATTCCATACCTAAGGCGATAGTTACGTTCTTAGGCAACTGTGCCAGAACATCTTCAGTAATGAATTCGGGGCGACTCTCAAAGAGCAATCTTTCGCATCCGGAGAATGCATCCAGGATCTTCTCCCTGACGGACAGGGGAATCTCGTTCTCATCGAGGAAACTACCGGACGTGTAGATCTTTACGAATGGCTCCCCCTTATATCTGGAGAGTGCCTGATCCAGCTGTGCCAGCAAATCACTTTCTTTGACGTTGTTTAAGGATGCAGTCTTGTACCCGCACATGGTGCACCCGCCGGTCTTCGCCCATACGCAACCATTGGTACGCATAATCATGACCATTGCGTCCACCTCCTTTCCTGCGGACATGTCCTTCTCTTTCCAGAGAGTCTCGAGTTCGGATGGTGATCTCTTCTCCTTCATCTTGTTCTCCGGCTCAACGTAAGCAAGGATGCAATAAATGGATGTCGCATGTGTGCGCGCTACGCACGCGTTAGTTATATTAGCCATGCGACACATCCGCTTGCCAGGTACAAACATGTCAAAGAACATCATTGTCATCGGTTCCGGAGCAGCAGGTATGACTGCCGCATCCGAGGCCAAGAGGGTCGACCCCTCGGCCAACGTCACCGTCATTACCGACGACGAATACATCGCATACTCCCCGTGCGTAATCCCCTGGGCCATAGAGGGAGAGGCCAAATGGGAAGACATAGTCATGCACGATGCAGACTACTACGCGAAAGAGAGGGACATTTCCGTCCTTATCAAGACCAAGGTGGAATCCGTTTCCGATGCGGATAGGAAAGTAATCACATCAGATGGGAAGGAGTTCACATACGATTCGCTGATTATCGCAACAGGAAGCACCGTCTTCGTTCCACCAATCGAAGGAAAGGATCAAGAGGGAGTTTTCCAGGTCAAGACCGTCAACGACGGAAAGTCCATTCAGGCCGCACTTGCTGATACCAAGCGCATAGTCATCGGCGGAGCAGGCGTCATCGGTCTCGAACTCGCCCTCGGACTTGTAAGGCTCGGAAAGGATGTGACCATCATTGAGATGATGCCTCAGGTCATCCCCCGTATCGCCGATGCGGATATGGCAGCCCCCATCCAGAAGTATCTCGAGGATTGCGGAGTCAAGTTCGTCATGAACGCCCCCATCAGCAAAGTCTGCGGAACCGGAAAGGTCACCGGCGTCATCGCTGGAAAAGGCGACGATGCGAAGGAGTACCCCTGTGAGATGGTTATATTCGCAACCGGCGTGCGTGCCAACCTTACAATCCCCAAGATGCTCGAGCTTGACATCGGACAGCTTGGTGCGGTCATCACCGCCCCCACCATGCAGGCATACAAGAGAGGAAGGCTCGTGAACAACATCTTCCTCGCAGGAGATGTGGTCCAATGCCAGTCAGCAATCACCTCCGGTGCTACCATGAGCCAGCTCGGTTCCACTGCAGTCAAGCAGGGACTCGTTGCGGGAAAGAACGCGGCAGGCGGAAGCGCAGTGTTCGGCCCCGTCGCAAGCCCATGGGTCAGTGCAGTAGGCGAACTCCAGATTGCAGGAACTGGAATGTCCCAAGGACTCGCATCCTGGTACGGACTCAAGATCGTTGAGGGCAAGGCACAGGGACTCACGCGTGCAAGGTATTTCCCTGGTGGAAAGCCACTCACCGTCAAGGTCATCGCAGATGCCGTCAGCCACAGAATCATCGGTGCACAGATCGTCTCCCAGGAGGATGTCACCGGACGTATCAACTGGCTGACTTCGGCAATCATCGATGGAAGCACAGCAGAAGATTTCATCGTCAGAGCAGAAAACGCATACTGTCCTCCTACCAACCAGGTCAGGGACGTAGTTCTTGCCGCCGTCGATGACCTCATCACCAAACTGTAAGGTAATCAGATGGAATACGAAGAGTACAGAGCACTCTACAACAACCTGAACGTCTACAGCGACATTGCAAAGATGGAGAGCAGAGGTTACGAGTCCAGACTCGTAAGGACACTCTACACCCAGAAGACCAGCAGGGATGTCAAGAAGCGCTTCCACATCGTAAAGCAAAACTCCAAGAGGATGCTCAAAGAATGGAAGAATGGAAAGACCATGATGGAATTGGCTGAGAAATGGAGGTTCCCACCAGTCATGACCGCCATGTTTCTCTTCCTCGAGGATGGTGCCAGCAAGAAGGAATTCTGGGGATATATCAACGATCCGGATAAACTCAGGTCCGATGTCGCAGAGGAACTCAGAGAGGTTATAGAAAAAGACCCAGTGTACTCACCTGCCGGAAACGAGGAACAAAGGCAGAGGGGAATCTGGGGTGAGACCCTTCTTCAGAACTGGCTGAATGAACAGGGCATCGGATACCGTACCGAGAACGACATCAGAGGGGAGTACGAAAAGACCCCTGATGCGCTTCTTGACGAACCGATGATGTTCGAAGGCAAGAAGATCTATTGGGTCGAGAGCAAAGCGTCGTTCGGTGACAACACCGAGTTCAGATACAACTCCAGGCGCCAGCTCGAACCATATACCCAGATCTTCGGCCCCGGAGTCGTTGTCTATTGGGTCGGGAAACTCGATGACCTCGAATGCCCTCCGGACGTCTACGTCCAGGACATATCCATCCTGGAAAAGAAACTCGAAAGAATCGAAGATTGATCTCGGGCCCCGGCCCGGGATCGTTTCCCTCTTTTTTTCAATATTTGGCACAGTTGAGAAAATCAATCAACGCGCAAAATACACCCTCATCTTGATAATTGAACTTTGAAAAAGGATGGTAGCGAGGAATCGATTTGAACGACTGGTCTCCGGGTTATGAGCCCGACGGGATATCCTGGCTACCCTACCTCGCTATACTACCGCCTATTATACTATCATATTTAACACTTACTAGAAAAGAGAGGCAATACG
>JAFVZR010000162.1 GCA_017508065.1 Candidatus Methanomethylophilaceae archaeon | reverse complement strand
TGGGGGACGAATCCCACGGTTACTTCGCTTCTTTGCTTTTCACAATCCTCCTTGCTGCTTTGCACGTCGCACACCTGACCTCGCCAGTTGATGTAGTGTAGAATCGGGTTTTTCAGGATTCGATGCGAAATTAGAAGTGCCCCAATCGAAATTCGATTGGTGTGAAGCAAACTCATTTGTTGACTGGGGCAGACCTCCCCAGTCCTAACGAGAATATATCCGTTCCCTTCGGATTGGTCAGGACTATCGAACATTATCTAGGTTCCATCGGTATTTTGGACCATTTGGACACTTTCAAGACGAAAGGAATCCCGATAAGCACCATCGTCACAGCCATGTGTACCCATACCCTCATGGGCAACAATTCCATGAGCAGATGCTCGGATTGGTTATCGAATCCATATGTATGCAAGGAGATGGGATTCGAGAAAGGCATCTCCCAACGTACGATCAACAGGGCATTGGAGACCTTGGGCGACCATAGCGATGAGATGATCGTCGAACTATGGAAAGGATTGGATTCAAGGTATCATTTCGAGAACACCGACATCAACATCGACGGTTCGGCCACGGTCGTCAACGGACCCAATGCGGAATTGGGAGAAGTGGGATATCCTCGTGATTTCAGGGATCAGAGCAGGCCCCAAGTGGAGTTCCTCGTCGCGGAATTACAGCAATCGAGGATCCCGTTCTTCCTTAGAGCTTATGAAGGCAACACCTCCGATACCGAACAGTACAGGGATGCGCTTCCGGACATCTTCTCCATGATCAGAGAAGGTTCATGGATAATCGTGGACAACGGCGGAGCTTCGGGGGACATATTGGATTCCATCGTAAGGTCGGGTAACAGGTATCTGACCAGGGTGAAATTGAATAGGTCCGACGAGAAGCGCATATCCGAATGCAGTGAGGAATGGGAATTCGTCGAGGACGGAGTGTGTTGTTTGAGACACACATTCGATCATTCTGGCAGGACGACATATCTGTACTTCTCGGTGGACAATTGGAGGAGTTCGTATCTTTCCGCAGAACGTAGTGTGAATCGTATGTTGTCCGCGATAAGGTCGTACGAGGATGGGAAGTTCAGGAAATCGGATTTCGTTACTGTGAAGAGGAACGTACTTGCGGATATCGAAGTGAAGGTGTCGATGCAGACACACTTCGATTATGACGATGAGAGTGAGATCTACGGTCTGATCAAGGAGGTCATGGGCCCACGTTCCGGAATTTTCAAACTGGAATCATCGGAGCAATTGACAGCATACGATGCGCTTAGGAAGTATCGTTCACGTGCTACGGTGGAGCACTTGATACACTCTTTAAAACGGGTTACAGGACTGAAACCGTTGAGGGTTTGGAAGGAGAATTCGATCAGAGGTGCCATGTTGCTTGCGCTTCTGGCGGAAACGGCCACTGCCATGGCAAGATACGAGATGGAATCGGTCAAGGAGATCAGGGAGAAGAACGGTGTGAGGTACGAATCCGAATCACGTCCTTCCACGGAATCCATG
>JAFVZR010000015.1 GCA_017508065.1 Candidatus Methanomethylophilaceae archaeon | reverse complement strand
TACGAAGTCTGCCTGGACAGGGAGAAGGCCGAGAGATACAGGGAGAGAGGCTGTACGAAGAAGGAGGACGGATGCTCCATGTGTGGGGACATCTGTGCCGTCAAGATCGTCAACAGATATCTGACCAAATGATGTGCCAGATCGATTAAACAATTTAATAAATTCTTTACAAATTTTTATTAAACTCTATACCGATATACAAACATGGGGATTGTGAGCGTATCACTCGACGACGAGAGCATGGAATCGTTGGACGCCATCGTCTCCGCATTCGGCCTCAAAGGGAGGAGCGAGGCGGTCAGACTAGCCATCAGGATGGCTGTTGCGGAACTGAAGGACGATGATGATTTCAACGGACCCGTGGAGGGCGTCATGATCATCGTTCATGAGCACCACTGTAACCAATGGGTCAACCTCATCCAGCACAGATACAATGAAGCGATAAAGACCCAGATGCATTCTCATCTGAAGAACGGGAAATGTCTGGAGCTCATGATCATCTCCGGAGACGGAAAATCGATCAAGGACATGATGCACGAGATACAGTCCACAGGTGAAGCGAAGTATCTGAAATTCGTGAGAAGTTGATAGAGCCGCTGGAGGGATTTGAACCCCCGACCTACTGATTACGAATCAATCGCTATACCACTAAGCCACAGCGGCGTATGGATGTGCAATGTATGATTCACTTATAAGGTTTGGCTCACAGACGGGAGAACATGTTCTTGAAGAAGACGGCGTCCTTCTCCTGTAACGGGGACTCACAAATGAATGTACACTCACGATCGTAGTTCTCCACGGCCTTCGCGAAGATGGACATGTCCGGATCGGCAGCCTCCAAGGGGAGGTGACTGATCTCCCCCTTATCCCCATACTTGATACAACTGATATGGAAGTGGGCTATATCCCCCGCCAACGGGAAGAACTCATCTAGTAGATCCCTGCAGTCCTGTTCGGTCTTCAGGCTACCGTGATAACGGGCATGGGTATGTGCCACATCCAATACGGGAGCGGTACCGTCCACGTGCTCCATCACCTCAGCGATCTCCTTCAGTGTACCCCATTGACCCAGTTTACCCATCGTCTCGATACCTAGGGTGACATCCTTGATCCCTTCGGAATCCAGAATCTCCTTGCACCTGTTCAGACCGTCGATGACACTCTGTGTCGCAGTCTGAGGCGATTTCCCGTAGGATGCCGCATGGATGACGATGATGTATGCGCCCATGAGATGTGCGGCCCTTGCAGTGTCCACGACATAGTCCACACTCTTGTCCCTTGTCTCCGGCTTATCGGAATTGAAACTGACGAAATAAGGTGCGTGTGCACTCAAACGGATGCCCCTGTTGCGTGCGAGGGCACCGTTGGCCCTTGCCTTCTCCTCGGAAATACGGACGCCTCTGACGAACTCGACTTCCAAGGCATCGAGTCCCAAACTCTGAACGATATCCATTCCTGCCTGTGGCGTCTTACTGCCTTCGGGGTAACCGGCCGGGCCGAATCTCATAGCCATGTCACTCCATATTCAGGAGAAACTCAAATACCTTCGCAAACGGTACGGAGGAACATGAGGATCGTCATGGATGTGGACCTGGATTCCACGCTCGGTTGCGGACAGGCTCACAGATGGCATAAGGTCGATGACTCTTGGGAGGGTGTGCTCGGGAACGAGGTCATCACACTGACCCAGACGCCCGATGGATTCGAATGTGAAGGGACGGATGACGAGAATCTGATTCTGGACTACTTCAGACACGATGATGATCTGGATTCCATATATGAGGAATGTGCCAGATCAGATGAGTTCGTATCAGGACTGATCGACAGGTGCAGAGGATTGCGTATCCTGAGACAACCGCATTACGAGTGTATCGCCACCTACATCCTCGCTACGAACGCCAATGTAAAACGTATCGGCGCCATGGTCGAGGGAGTCTGCAGAACATTCGGAAGGAACCTGGGCGGCAGATACTCGTTCCCTACACCAGAGGAGATCCTTGCGAAGAAGGACCTGATCCATGAATGCAGGTTGGGATATAGGGCAGACAGGTTCATCGAATATGCCCAATCCGTCCATGACGGTACGTTCGATCCGGATGCATTGGAAAGTACCAGCTATGAGGAATGCGTAGAAGCGTTACTCCGTATCAAGGGCGTAGGACCGAAGGTGGCTGATTGCATAGCATTGTTCTCATATGGACACCTGGAAGCGTTCCCCATCGATGCCAGGATCGGCAACGTCCTTAGGGACAGGTATGGAGTGGAGGGCAGTTACAAGAAGCTGGCACAGTATGCTCGCGAGAGATTCGGAAGATACGCGGGATATGCTCAGGAATTCCTCTACCATGCAGACTTCATCGAGTGATCACTCGATATCAGTCGACATCACTCTGGATCCGCAAATGCATGCGGGAAGCTTGGAATCGAACTCTATCTCATAGATCTTGGCAAGGATTCCGGACCTCTTGAAAGCGAAACAGATGCTGCATACCTCTGCAGCGAAATCGCATCCCTCCTCCGCGATCCTCTTGGAGGAGCGGTCCAACTGTTCCTCGACTATGTGGTAGTTCGGATCGGCGGTGACAACTAGATTGTCCCCCCTCTTGTTCTTGAGATACTGTGAAATGGCCGCGTCGGTCAATCCGAAAGTCCTCGCTACCTTAGACTGGGAGAAACCATGATTGTCGACCAATTTCTTGGCCAATTCCTTCCTTATGGTCGGCAGAAGATACCAAACCACGACCTCACAAGGGATCTTCATCATCCAAGTGATGGGGTTCGGATATATGCTAATGCCTATCTCACATGATTCCCGGATTGCTCTTGAGATAGAACTCCATGCTGTCCCATTCGTCGGATTCGCGTTCGCTGTCCTTCCTCAGGCTCACACCGTATTTGGATGCGGTCATCTTCACGAACCTCAGGACATCGACCCCGCCCTTGAAATCCTCCACCTTGGCACCGGATGCGGTGATCTTGCCCTTGAACGAACCCACCACCTCCGTACCCCTGAAGACGGCGGCCTCGGTCGCACCGCACTGTTCCTTGATGCGGTCACGGAAGTACACATGGAGGTTGTCCTGTGTGTTCAACACCATCAGGTCACGCACCTTGTCGATCTTCTTTCCATAATCGGAGGCCAACATCCAATACAGGGTAGACGAACCATCCCTGAGGAATCCTTTGACCAGGAAACCGTCGTCCTCGAGCTTGGCGAGGATGGACCTGACGACGCCCATACGGAAGTACGTGAACTGTGCCAGCTTCTCAGCGGAGAATATTCCGAAGTCCTCGAAATGTCTGCGTATGACCGCTTCCGTGGCCTCATCCTTGGTCATTCCGTTGTCCGGAACGGTGTAGTACGCGGACGACCTGTCGAGATAGATCACGGACCTGTGGATTAGAAGACTCAGCGCTTCCGCGGTGGCGGATTCGGATATGGGCGAATCCTCGATGATCTTCTTCTTGCTGATCGGCATGTGATGTTCGATGATGTCGAGAACGATCCTCTCGTCATCCGTCAACGGATCGTCCCTGAGTGCCCTGTACACGGATGCCTGTTCCACTGTGGTGTATCCGATGTGACGGGGGCAGAGCGCGGTCTTGATCAGTTCATAACGTTCCACGACATTCTTGATCGGAGTCTTGTCATCCACCCTTGTGACCAACTCCGAATCGTTACGGATGTATCCGCGGGAAAGGATCGCTTCCCAGGCGTTGCGGAACTTGTGACCCTGTACCGCACGCTGTTTCCTGAGGACGTAACTGATGATCTCCCAATCCTTGAGGGTAGTGGTGACGATACGTCCTTTTGCGAAGAATCCGTTGATGTAATGATATCCGTTCCCCTCGAGGATCGCTTTCGTGGGTTCATCGATCGATTCGGGATCGACCTTCATGATCTCCCTCAATCTGACGACGTCCACTCCCTTCATCCTGTAGAATCCCATCATACGGTCGATGGCACGGAGTGCTGAGGGCAGCATCGACGGGTCATCAAGGTCCATTCCGCGGATCTCGATGCAACCGGACATCTCCCACAGCTCCAATGCTCCGACGATGGAACATCCGCGCACCAGAGGGTAGATCCATTTGTCCCCGTACCTGGCGGATATCTCAGCCCATTTGGGGGACAGTACGGGATCGAACAGGGACATAACGATGATCTCGTCGCTGAGCTTTACGGACCTCATCTTGGGGATCTCGTCGGGGAAGACCAGCATCGGAGTGTGGCCGTCACCGACATAGATGGTGCAAGCACCCATGCCTTCGGCGATGGACTTTGCCACTTCGGGATCCAGACCGAGGATGTACCTCATAGCCATCACAGGGATCGGTCCGTATGCGCGCAGCGTCTGTTTGACGAGCGGAGCAATAGGATCGTAATCGATAGGGGTGGGGGTGTACACCTCGTAGGTGTTCTCGGTACCCCAATCCTCCCTCTCGTTGAACGCCCTCACGACCTTTAACGCACGGTCCAACCTCATTATCGATTCCTTGACACGGTCCTTGTCGAGGCCGGTCTCAGACACCAACTGCCTCATCGTTGCGGAACCCATACCGGCGATGACACCGAGAAGGTCCTCGTCCTCTGGAAGTACTGGCTCATTGCGCAATGCAGCGAACTTGGATGCGTCGTCGTCCCTGATGAAACGCACCTTTCCACGGATGAAACGGCCCAACCTTATGTGATCGGAATCGCGCATGGAGTACCACTCCTTCAAATCGAAGTCCTTCACACGGTTGAATACGTCCAATTCACTTCCAGCGGATCCGAAGAAATCGAAGAACTCATCGATGGTATCGAAACTGGAACCCTTGGAGACGAGATAACGGTTGACGGTGTCGTAATCGAAGACGTCCTTGGAACCGGCCCTGAGCCTCATGTGGTCGAGATGGAGCATGTACTGCTCGCTCTCCGAAATGAGGAACCTACCCTCGGAGACCTCCTGATCCGCGACCAATGCTTGCAGGGACACCCTCACATCGGCCTCGGGGATGGCAAGTGCGAAAGCGATCTCCTGAACAGTGGCGGGAGCGAAACACTCCAGATATTGCAATATGACCTTGTCTATCGATTCCCTCCTGTCGGGGAAATCGAGATCGTACGGGGAGAACAGCCATTTGTTGGCCCCGGTGACGGCAGTACGGGTGATGAGATACATCGATTCCAACTTACGCATCGACCTGTAGACCGTGTCCTCCGATTGTTCGATGGCCTCCGCGATATCGGACATGGAGACGTTGAAATCCATGCGCTCCAACACCGCACGGTCGACATCGTTCAGCTCCCTCTCACGACGTGTCGCTGAAGCATAATGGGGCACATCATCGAGGAGCATTACATGGGGATCGTCGAAGAACACGGTTCCAAGGATGCCGTCGTTGATCAGGTCCCTCAACCACCCGTCCACGACCTTCCTGTCCACGTCGCAGTAGGAATAGATGTTCCTTCCCCTCTCCCTGAAGGCCTGCAGAGGACCTGTGAGTTTGAGAAGGGGTACGATATCGGAATATGCGGTGACCCTGCCGATCTTCTCCCTGAAGTACGGGATCACCTGCTCCTCCTCGAATTCGAACTCCTTCACGGAATCGCCCATGGCACGGTAGAGGACCTTCCTGTGCAACTCCTTCAGGAGAGCGGTCCTGTCCTCCATGAGGACGATATCGGAGAATCCGGAAAGGATGATGCTGTGAGCGAACGGCGAGGGGGTTCCGTTGTATGGGAGCACGGACACCTCCATCTCCCCGGAACCGATCAGGTCGAGGACATACCTCGCATTCTTGATGTCCATATCGTCCTCGAGGATCTCCCTATAGGTCTCCTCGATGACGGGCATGTTGTCCATGTTGGCCAAGGATTCCAGAAGGTATGCGGAACGGGTCTGCTGCCTGTTGACGGAAACTGGGCGACCCATGTAGTTCCTGAGGATCATGAAGCTCCTGGATGCGGTGTGCCTGAACCTCAACTTGAAGATCTCCGAATCACGGATCGATTTCCTCAGGATGACCTCGAGATCCTTGGAATCCAACATTCCGATGACCTTGGATATGTCGATACGACGGGACATACCCAGCATGAAGTTGTCGTCGGACATGGTGACGGAGACCGTGGTGCCGATGAGGTTCGTGATCCTGTAGGCGTACGCTCTGGAAAGGGCATCGTTGACCCTCCTTCCGAACGGGAAGTGGAAGATGATCCTCTGATTTCCGGAAGGATCGATGTACTCCTCGACGATGAGTTTCCTGTCATCCGGGATGACACCGCATGATGCCTTCTGCTCTCTGAAGTAGGATATGAGCGAACGCGACGAACCCTCATCGATATCGAAGTCCGAACAGAGATGTGCCAGTAACTCCTCGTCGGTGGCCGTGTCGATGTCCCTGGACATCTCTCCCCTGAACTCGGCGACGTCCATGGAGAGATCGAAACTCCTCGGAAGCATCTCACCTGCCCACGAAGGGACGGTGGGCTTCCTACCGGAGGCCTCCTTCACATGTGCCATCATACCCTTCGACCTTACGAACTCGAACGAACGGCCTCCGAGTACGAAGATGTCTCCGGGCGTGAGCCTCTCGACGAACTTCTCGGACAATTCACCGGCAGTCTGACCACGGTTGGTGATCACGCGGTAGTTGGACTCCTCCGGAATTGTTCCGAGATTCATGAAGTAGATCATCCTGGAACCTTTCTTCCTTCCGAATACGTTCTCCTCCTCGTCGTACCAGATCTTCGAGTAGACCCCTTCGTACTCGTCCTTGCTTCCGAGGTACTTCAGGATGCTGATGAACTTCTCTTCGGGGAGGTTCCTGTAACAATATGAATGTTTGACGAGCTTGTATGCATCGTTGACATCCCAACGAACGGACAGGCTCATTCCGACAACGGTCTGTGCCAGCACATCCAAACAGTCCTCAGGGACCTGTACACGGTCGATGTGATTCCTGTGTGCGGCCCTGCACATGACGGCGCATTCGACGAGATCGTCCGGATCGAACACGAGGAGACGGCCCTTGGCGACCTTGCCGAAACTGTGACCGCTGCGCCCGATCCTCTGCAATCCCTTCGCAACCGACTTGGGAGAACCGATCTGGCACACCAGATCCACGGACCCTATGTCTATACCCAACTCCAAAGAGGTGGAAGAGACGACACACTTGATCTCACCCCTCTTCAGACGTTCCTCGACATCCAAACGGATCTCCTTTCCAAGGGAACTGTGATGGACCTCGATATTCTCCAGACCGCGCTCCTTGAGCTTGTATACGACACTCTCCGCACCGGAACGGGTGTTGGTGAAAACCAGGGTGGTGTCGTGCTCCTCTATGAGCTCCTTCAGGGTATCGTACATCATCGAATTGACGATGTCCGATGAAAGGCGCGTCATATCGTCGGTGGGACAGATGACCTTCAGGTCGAGGGTCTTCTTGGAACTGGACTCGATCAGAGTGACGTCCCTGATCTCGCCCCTGTTGTTGCATCCGACCAGATATCCGGCCACGGCCTCGATCGGTGCCAAGGTGGCCGACAGTCCGATCCTTGTGAATTCCTTGGAACAATGGTGTTGCAGACGCTCCACGGTTAGTGAGAGGAATGCCCCGCGCTTGGAATCGCAGATGTCGTGGATCTCGTCCAGGATCAACCACTCGATACGGTCCAACTTCTCCTTGAACTTGGGCGCCTCAAGGATCAGTGCCAGAGACTCGGGGGTGGTGATGAGGATGTGGGGCGGGTGCTTGAGCATCTTCTGACGCTCGTACTGGGACGTGTCACCGGAACGTACCCCCACCCTGATGTCCGGAACCTTCATACCGTGACGTTCCGCGACCTCCCTCATCTCTGCGAGAGGCGTATTGAGGTTCCTGTTGACGTCATTGGCCAATGCCTTCAGAGGGGAGATGTAGATGCAGTACACCCTCTCCTCGAGGGAACCCTCGTTAGCATAACGAGTCAATTCATTGATGATGCTCATGAATGCGGTCAGAGTCTTTCCGGATCCAGTGGGTGATGAGACGAGTACGTTTTCCCTCTGATGGATGACAGGGATTGCACGCGACTGTGGATCCGTCAACGTATCGAACCTCTCGTTGAACCACGTGGAAACGAGGGGTTGCATCAATGACATGACCTCATCCTTACTGTACGACTTATCTGACCTTTGCATCATTTTGACCAATCGAACACCCTATGAATATGGGGTTAAAGAACATTGCGATATGTCACCAAGAGTAGCACATTAGACATAGGGAACTAAAATCATCCAACTAGACCGATGTTCCTTCGGAACATACAGGTGTAAACGCTTATATGCGCGCGTTGGATTAATAGAGGTATGGACAGAAGGTTGCTGGCGGTACTGATCGCGATGGTCATGGTATTATCCTCAGCTTCCGCACTGTTCCTTTCCGATACGACCTATGCGGACGACGAATCGACCGGATATGATACTACCGATAAGATATCCGGTACGAAGGACATCACGTTCACAGGGAAGGTAGCCTACAGCGACCCTCCCGAAAAGAACGAAGAACCCTACATAATCGTCCTGATCGGAGTCACAACTCTCGACCCCGCATATACGGAATCCAGATTATGTTACGTAGTGGAACCTCAGAAGGCCAAGATCCATGCCGATGGAACATTCTCCATCAAATCCTACAAGATCGAAGAGAAGGGCGCCCTTGCGGGATTGAACTACTACTTCTTGATCGAATCCGGATATGAGGCGACGATCACGCCCCCTGCACTAAGTGGATCTTCCGAAACGGTGTATCGTTACAATACGGCAGACCTGCTGAAATATTCCGATAAGTATGAGGCATTCAAGCTAGTGGAACCGATTCCCGACGGTGCGACCACTTTTGCAATCACGGAGGGCACACACCTGATAGGTGCCAAACGTATCACGGGAACGTTCACCACCGTTGTGGAATACGATGGGTACAAATTGTCCAATGTGGAAATACGTCTTCTCAGGGAAGGAGTCTACGACATAGAGGAATACTCATACACGGGAATCACAAATTCCGATGGAGAATGCACCATCAACAATGTATCCACAGGCGTCTACACGATCGTCGCCATCCTGGACAATTACGATCAAATCAACACTGACATTGTGACCATCCAAAAGAATCAAACATCCACTGTGGACGTGGAGATGATGATAGAGCACATGGAGGGCAAGTACATGGGATACGACCTGCCCCACTTCCTGATGCTCTGTGGCGGCATTGTTGGTATAGCGATCATCATCGCGTCCGCGATAATCCAATACAGGATCACGAGAGGAAAGGACATCGATCTGATCTACAACGATGTCAATGACGATGAGGATGAGGAGAAAAAAGAGTGAGCGGATGCCCACTCCGATAGAATTCATCTTTTGATGCTCTTCGCAACCCTGTCATAAAGACTGTTGCCCTTCGCATCGATCGCGACCACCAACGGGCCAAATCTCTGTGCGTCGAACTTCCAGATGGCCTCGGCCATTCCAAGGTCCTCCCATTCAACGCCGTCGACCTTTGCAAGACCGTCAGCATATGTGACCGCTGCGCCACCGACTGCGGCGAGATAAACACAACCGACAGATTTCATAGCCTCTGCAGTCTCACGTGACATTCCGCCCTTTCCGATGATCGCACGTGGTTTGAAGGTACGGATGAACTCCGGTTCGAGCTTGTTCATCCTGGCACTTGTGGTGGGGCCGGCCGCGACAACGGTCCATACGTCGCCCTCCTTCTTCATGATAGGGCCACAATGGAACAATGTAGCACCATTAAGACAATCTGGCACATCCTCTCCTACGTGTTTTCTCTCCAATGCACGGATATGGACCTCGTCCCTTCCGGTAATGATCGACCCGGCGATATACACGATATCTCCGAGCTTCAATCTGGTGACGTCGGACTTCTCGAGTGGGGAATTGAGCATCTCCATCAGAACACCCCCTGAGTGGTGTCGTAGGTTCCATCAGGATAGATCCTGACACTTGCGCGCCTGGTAGCCCAGCAGCCGATGTTGACTGCGACAGGGAGTGAAGCGGTGTGACAGCCCGCCTTCTTGATGTTGACTCCAAGAACGGTTGTCGCACCTCCGAGTCCCATCGGCCCGAGTCCGGATGAGTTCAGTTTGACGAACAGATCCTCCTCCATCTCCCTGAGCTGCTTATCGGGATTCCTTGCATCGAGCGGGATGAGGAGAGCCTCTTTGGCCATGGCCACACAGACGTCTGAAGTTCCACCTATTCCTACACCGACGATGGACGGTGGGCATGGGCGTCCGCCAGCGTCGAGGACGGAATCTATGATGAACTTCTTGACGCCCTCGATACCATCGGCAGGGTTGAGCATGGCCAAACGGGTCATGTTCTCGGAACCGGCGCCCTTTGGAAGAACGGTGATCTCAAGGAACTTGTCGTCCGTAGGGATGAAATGGATGAAAGGTGCACCGAATCCGGTGTTGTCTCCGGTATTCTCCCTTGTAAGCGGATCCACAAGGTTCGGTCTGAGAGGGATCTCCTCGGTCGCTCTCCTTACGGCCCTCTCGATGTCGCCGACGATGGAGGAATCGAACTTCCCTCTGACATAGAAGATCGGAAGTCCGGTATCCTGGCACATGGGTTTTCCAAGGAACTCGGCCTTCTTGGCGTTGTCCATGATCGCACCCAACTGGGAATATGCGATCTCACTGGTCTCCCATCCTGCTCCGGCCTCCAGTGCCCATCCGATGTCGGAAGGCAACTTGGTGTTGGCCAAGCGCAACAATCTCACCACGATGTCCTCCGTGGTCTCCGGCAGTACTATCATGCGCTCGGAATCTGAACGGTTGTTTCTATACCCATCGGTGACCAAAATCCGTAAAACCTTATATCCGACATGATTTGATGAGAAAAGTACCAAGGTCTGATGGATATGAGTTGGAACATAGCACTCAACAAGGTCAAGGAAATCAAGGATGCATACATCGACAGGTTCGGTGCGGACACGCTCTACGATTACTCCGGCAAGACCTGCCTGGACCATTGGGTGGAGAAACTGAAGGTGAAGGAATACGAGGACATCCTGTTGGACCTTCACAGAAACGAGTTCGGAGATCTGCTCATCCTCCGCTATCGCCTTCCGCACCCCGTGGACGGTGTGGAATTCTACAAGGCATACGACGGGTTGATGAACGAATGCAGGAGTGTCGTCATCGATTTCAGAAATGAGGAACTGGTGCTCGTCCCCTTCAGGAAGTTCAGGAACCTCAACGAATGTAAGGAGACCTCCGAAGCCCGTATCAGAGAACTCCTAAAGGATGCCAAGGTCGTGGAATTCGCTGACAAATTGGACGGTTCAATGCAATCCGCACGCTTCTATGACGGAAGATTGGTGATGTCCGGAAGCAGATCGATCGATAGGTGCGCATCGTACAGACTGAACAACGGATACTCGTTCATCGAATCCCACGAGAACTACCTCAGGATGCTGAAGGATCACCCTGATCTCACGTTCGTGTTCGAGTACATCTTCCCCGATGACCTCCATGTGGTGGACTACAGCGAAAAGGAACAGGGACTATACCTGATAGGTATCAGGGATGTTACTGACGGAAGGGAGTATCACTACTTCGAAGTACGTGAATTCGCAGAGAGATATGGGACACTCACCACGATCGTATCGGAAACCGCCCTTGATGATGCGATGACATTCCTGAAGAACGTTGACGGGAAGGAGAAGGAGGGTTTCGTCCTCAACATCGACGGATTCAGGGTGAAGCTGAAGTCCGATGACTATGTGAATCTGCATAATTCCATTTGGGAGATTCAGGACGACAATGTCCTCTTCCAGGCCGTAAGGAACGATGTCATAGACGATACCATCGCGAAATTACCAAAAGCGATGGTGGATGAGGTCATAAGGAAGAGGGACCTGATCGTGGAATTCGCAAGGGATCGCGAAAGAGCGGTTCGCAAATACCTTGATAGGATCTCCGAACTCGGACTGACCGAGAAACGTGATGTGATGATCTGGATCGCCGAGAACGTCCCGGAAGAATATGGATCAGCCGTACGGTCGTTGTACCTCGGAAAGGAGGTCGACTACCTCAAGGGTTACAAGGCAGCGGACATCCTCGGCGAACAGTGACGATCATGGAACGTAATACAGGACATCCTCGATCTGTACGACCTGTACGGTCTCCCCGATCTTGGCACCCTGCGGGATGCGGAGGTCGATGGTCGAGTAATTTGTGGGGTGCATGACCTGCACCTCCGTACCGGTACTTGTGAGGACGATCGCATCCTTCCTGTCCGACACCTTCGCAAGGATCTTCATAGCCTGAATCTCGTTCTTCCTTGCGGACGTATCCCTGAAATCGTTGAGCGAGGTCAACCTGCCGCCGGTCTTGTTCAATCCGGAGAGGAGATGAGGCTTACCGTTCATCTCGAGGATGTCGCCGATATGATACGACGGCAACCTCACAAGGAAAGTCAGACGATACATGTCCAATCCGTCGGAT
>JAFVZR010000161.1 GCA_017508065.1 Candidatus Methanomethylophilaceae archaeon | reverse complement strand
GACATCGGAACCCTTCTGGTCAGCGACCCCGCAATGTTCGCAGCATTCATCGCGGTGTTCATCGGCGGATTCTTCGTTGCACTCTTCGGTTACGGACTCAGCAGATCCAACGACAGTATGATGCAGCTCGGCGGATACCTCATTATCTTCGCAGGTATCGCAATGATGTTCGCAGGATTCGTCCCCAACAACTACGATGCACACTTCATCGCAAGGAACTGTGCGCTCATCATCGGTGCCATCGCACTGGTCGTCATCATCGCACGCCAGCTCATGGAACAGAAGATGATCGTTGTCGGACTCTGCGGAGTCATCGGTGCAGCGTTCTTCGCACTGTGGATGACGGGAAGCCTCGAGCTCTCCGTTGCAGTCGCATTCGCTCTGATGGGCTGTCTGGCCGTCCAGGCACTCAAGCAGATCGGAGAGGACTACTGATAAAAACGGGGCGAAAGCCCCTTACTTTCCATTTTTCCATCTGGCTCATAAGAGGAATATTATTTTCCCGTCGTTAGATATAAAAGAGCCTAACGGATACTCCCTTTATAATCTAGGTGAAACCTATGCAGACTAGACCTACGTCACTCAGCGTCGGAGCACTCGCAGCTGCCCTTGGAGGAGCAGTTTCCATCGGTGCAATGGCAATGACCGTCGACCTCGGAACTATGGATGCTATCGGTCAGGTATGTTACTACCTCCTTACCGCTATCGTCTTCTTCGCAGTTGCCGGCGGATACAAGCAGAACGGACAGTGGCCCGTCGAACTCATGATCCTCATGAACTTCGTCATCATCGGTCTCCTCGTCGTTGGAGCAATCATCGATGTCATCGGAATCTGGATCATGGTCGGACTCCTGGTCTTGGAGCTCATCTCCCTGATCACCGTCCTCGGATGCCTCAGTTCCTCGGTTTGGTTCGGATCCAAGGCTTGAATCCGACCTACCAAAACCTCTTTAATAACCACTTTCGCTACTACCTTATGAGTAGCAAAAAAGCATAGTTTATAAATCTGAATTTTTTACATTGCGATATGGACGAAAAATATACGTTCGCCTTACGTAGAATCGCTCTTCTTGGTGGAGTGGACGACTACATCGCCGTATCCTCCAGAGAACTCGGAGCGGCACTCGAGATGAGTCAACAATCCGCATCGAAGAGGATCCTGGAGCTACTGGACGCGAAGTATATCACCCGTGATCTGGGAGCCAGGAAACAGCGCATCAAACTCACCGAGACCGGCATAGACATCCTTAAGAAAGAATATCATGAGTACAGAAGGATATTCGAGTACTCCGACCATATGGTCATCCATGGACGTGTCGCTGAAGGACTGGGAGAGGGAAGCTACTACATCTGTCAGCCCGGATATGTGAAACAGTTCGAGGAACTCCTTGGATTCAGACCGTTCGAGGGTACATTGAATCTCGATATCGTTCCGGAGGACGTTGGAAAGTTGGACGTCATGAGGAACTCGGTCGGAATCACCATCCACGGATTCACCGACAATGACAGGACGTTCGGTAACGTGATCGCATACAAGGCGAAGATCAAGAACCTGGACTGTGCGATCATCGTCCCTGAGAGGTCCCATTACAGGGAGACCGTAGAGATCGTATGTCACTTCCATCTCAGAAGGACGCTCGGTCTCGAGAACGGGGACAAGGTAGAGGTCAGGGTCGACCTCTGATCACAACAGGAGGATCGAACCGTAATCCGTGTTCGGTTTTCCTACCCTTAGGAATATCAGATCCCCGGACAGAATGGGATCGATGGTCGATGTGAGATCCCCATAACCCTTCTGTCCATGTACCTTCTCTTTCACGATCGTGTCTCCGGTCACACCGCATACCAACATATCGCTGAATGCGGAGATCTGTTCGAAGGATATGGATGCGGGCCCTCCGCCGAAGAGATATAACCTGCCGCCATACGGAGATGGAATCTCCGACAATGAGGAGAACTCATCGTTGTACAACCCGATCGCCTTGGAATTCGGAGCATCGGATGAGATCGCGTCATCGATCACGGAATACGCGAAACCGAATTCGGAAGCGATATAGCTGCAATCGGTGGCACCCTTGTCCAACTTAACCGTGTTGAACAGGGAATCGTCGAACATACCTGCGTTGGACTCCATGATTCCGGACGGAGTGGAATAGTACCTGCAGGGATTGCCTCCCATCCAATACATGGTACCGCCTGCGGACAACCATGAATCGAGCTTTTGGTGGTCGGTACCTACCTGAACGGTATCGGGCAATGCACCTGTCGCCACAATGATCGCGGTCGAATCGGCCGCCGGGCAGTTCGAAAGAATATCGGACAATCCTTTTGCATCCACCTTCTTGAACGTTGTATAGTTACGGGAATCCATCATCCTATCCAAGGTATCGAATAGTATGTCCACCTCGTACTGGG
>JAFVZR010000160.1 GCA_017508065.1 Candidatus Methanomethylophilaceae archaeon | reverse complement strand
GGCGGTATATTTAATTCTCTCACAAATCCCTCTTCAGCCTCTCGATGGCTGTTGAGATGCTGGTGGTAGGGATCACGGGTGAAACGGGAATCGTGAGAATCCTTTCGATGGTCGGGGTGACGATGGGTGCGCAGATCACACCCAGCGCGCCATCCTTCTCCGCACGGAGTGCAGCGATGATCGCATCCTCGACGGTGGACACGGGATATTCCCTGAGACGGACGATATGACCTTCGAACTCGATCTCATCGTCCATGGTCTGGAGGACCTGATGTGATGCTATGACCGCTATGAAGTTCTCGGAAGCAGAACTGGACAGTATCTTGACAGAACGGATGATCATCCTCGCGGTACGGAGGTTGGGCTCCCTCTTCTCTTCGACGATCTTGTACATCGTACTCTGAGAGATACCTGTGGCCTTGCAGAACTCGTTGACGGTCATGCGGAGCTCGTTCTCCAACACATGCCTCAACGCCTTCTGGAAACCGCCCTCCTCACGGATCATTCCCGCGACGAGATCGTCCACTGCCGTCATGCCATCTTGCCTCTGACGAAATCTGCTGCAGAGATTCCCGCGACACAACCCTCTCCGACCGCCTTCGCGACCTGCCAGGGCTTTCCGGTCACATCCCCGCATGCGAAGACACCGGGCACCTCGGTACCGCACTGACGGTCCACCTTGATGGAATCGTCCATCTCGGGCATGACGCCGAGGTCCATGGCGAGATCCGCAGATGATTTAGCACCGAGTTCGATGAAGACTCCGTCCACATCCACGACGGAACCGTCACCTAGCACCATGGATGAGACCCTGTTCTCCCCCTGGATCCTCTCGATGGTGGTCTCCAGGAGGATCGCGCCTGCGGCGATGGCCTTCTCCTTCGCGACCGCGGATGCCTTGACATCAGCGGAAACCCAATAGGTCCTGGATGCGTACTTGGTCATCATCGCTGCGGATACGGCGGCCTCGGTCTCGTCGCCGACGATGGCGGCTACCTTGCCCCTGTAGAAGTTGCAATCGCAGATAGCGCAATAGCTCACGCCCTTTCCGAAGAGTTCCTTCTACCCGGGTACACCCAAGGTCTTTCTGGAGACGCCCGTGGCGATCACTACCGATTTGACCTCGTAGGTGCTGTCATCCTCTGCGGTGATCAGGAACCTTCCACCAAGATCCTCGGCAGCGGTCACGTTGTACTCGACGAACGTGCAACCGAATCCCTTGGCCTGTGCGATTCCGTCCGCGAGGATCCCGTCACCATCCTTGACACCCGGAACTCCGAAATAGTTCTCCACATGAGTCCCCGTCATAGCACTGTTGACGACCTTACCGAGGACCACTACGGAGACCTTCTTCCTGGCCGCATGGATGGCGGCCTGAAGGCCTGCGGGACCGGTACCGATGATGGCGACGTCGAACTCCATGTGATCACAGTTCCAACATGTACTTCTTCAGGACTTCGGGAGTGAGGCTGGGGTCGAGACCGACGATGGTGTCCACCATCTTTCCGTCCTTGAACATGAGAAGTGCGGGGATGGACATGATGTCGTACTTCCTGGAGACCTCGGGGTTCTCGTCGACGTCGAGCTTTCCGACCTTGATCTCTCCGACGGAGATGTCCGCGAGACCGTCGATGATGGGGCCCATCCTGCGGCATGGTCCGCACCATGGTGCCCAGCAATCTACGATGGAAAGGCCTGAGGAGATGAACTCGGAGAAGTTCGCATTGGTGACGATGGTGACGTTGTCACTGTAGGTCGCAGGCTTCTTGGGTGCCACCTCGGTGATGAAACCGAGACCCATCATCTCATCGATGATCTGTTCCTTTGTCTTGAGACCGACGACGGTCTTGACGAGCTTGCCGCCCTTGAAGTAGAGGAGGGTGGGGATGGCCTGGATCCCGTACTGTGAGGACACACGGGGTGACCTGTCCACATCCATCTTCGCGATGGCGACCTTGCCCTCATACTCGTCTGCAAGCTCGGTGATGATCGGAGCGATCCTCTTACAGGGTCCGCACCAAGTAGCGAAACAGTCCACAAGAACGAATTCGTTGTCTGCGATCAAAGCATCGAAATCGATATCGGATACATGGATTGTCATTGGATACACCTTAATTAAGGAGATAATGTCCTACCTCGTTAATAAACTACACATCGCTGTGCTAAACGGAGTAGGAGATTATCCCAATCGGACACACTCATTCGATGATGGCGTGGAATCCAGTGACCATGAAGGTGACCTTCTCTGCGATCTTGCATGCATGATCGCCGATACGTTCGATGAACTTCATCACGGAGATGTAGTACGTGCACACGTCTGCGGATTCCGGACATTTCGTGATGAAATCGATGATCTCCTTCATATCGTGGCGCAACGCATCGTCCAAGATGTTGTCCATGTCGGTGATCCTGTCGAAACCGTCCACGGATGCGTTCATCAAACCGTTGATGACGATCCTCACCATCTCCGCAGCGGTGTCCCCCATGGGCCTGAGACATCTGCATACATCGTAGCTGGGCTTGTCCTTCAGATACTGGGCGGCGACCGCGATGTTCTTGCAGTACTTCGCGATCCTCTCCATGTAGGTGATGCTCTTCATGTATGTGGCAACCGCCCTCATGTCGGAGGCCATCGGCTGATATAGCGTGAGGATCCTGATGGCGGATTCCTCGATCTTCCTGTCCAAACGGTCCACCTTGGTGAAGTCGTCGACCATCTTCTCAGCACCCTCAAGATCCATGTCCAAAAGGACGTCGATGGACCTCTCGACCATGCTTGCGGTGAGGGACGCCATGTTCATGGTACATTTCCTGAGCTCTGTCATCTCTTCTTGAAACTTCAACATTAGAATCACCCGAATCTTCCTGTGAGGTACCTTTCAGTAAGCTCCTCGCGCGGATGACTGAACACCTGAGCAGTCTGACCGTACTCGATCAGTTTTCCCATGTACATGAATGCTGTGTAATCACTTATACGGGATGCCTGCTGCATGCTGTGCGTCACGATCACGACGGTGTAATCCTTCCTCAGCTCCACCGCAAGGTCCTCGATCTTGGATGTAGCGATGGGATCCAGTGCGGATGTGGGTTCGTCCATCAACAACACCTCTGGATTGACGGATAACGCTCTTGCGATGCAGAGTCTCTGCTGTTGACCGCCAGACAACCCGAACGCGGACCTGTCCAACCTGTCGGCCACTTCGTCATAGATGGCAGCCTTCTGGAGACAGGATACTACGATCTCATCGAGTTCCGCCTTATCCTTGACCCCCATGAGCTTCGGACCATAGGTCAGGTTCTCCCTGATGGTCATGGGGAAGGGGTTCGGTTTCTGGAAGACCATGCCTATCCTGACACGGAGTGCGTTGACGTCTATGTCAGGAGAAAGGATGTTCTGCCCATCGAACATCATGCTTCCGTCCATCCTGCACCCTTCAACGAGATCGTTCATCCTGTTTATCGTTCTCAAAAGGGTCGATTTTCCACAACCGGACGGTCCGATCAATGCGGTGATAGAGTTCTTCCTGATGGGGATGGACACGCCATATAGCGCCTGCTTCTCCCCATACCAAAGATTCATGTTCCTGACATCCACAGCGATGTCACGGTCATCTGGATTGTTGGAGATGTGATCGAAGTCGTTCATATGTTCACCATTTGATCTTCTTGTTGTAATGATTCCTTACGAGTGATGCCACAACGAACATACCCAGTACGATTATGAGCAATACCGTTGCAGTACCGAACTGTGCGCCTGTGGCCCCTGGGACCTCGGCTGCGAGATAGTAAAGGTGATAGGGGAGGGCCATGACGGGTTCCAACAATGAGCCAGTAAGCTCGGGTTGGTATGCGACTGCTGCCGTAAACATGATTGGTGCGGTCTCACCGGCAGCACGTCCGATGGCCAGGATGGCACCCGTGATGGTTCCACCCATGGCCGCAGGGAGGACGACCTTGTAGGTAGTCTGCCATTTGGTTGCACCCATCGCCCTGGATGCCTCACGGAGCTCCTTAGGGACGGTCCTGAGCGCCTCTTCGGTGGTCCTGATGATAACAGGTACGACCATGAATGCCAGTGCCAGACAACCGGCGATGAGGGACTGTCCGAATCCGAGGGCCATGACCAGGAACGTCAATCCAAACAGACCGAACACCACTGAAGGAGTTCCGTTGAGAATGTCGATGGCCTCTCTGATAAGCCTGTTCAATCTGGTATCCTTGGCGTATTCGGCAAGATAGATTCCAGTGAGCACCCCGAAAGGCAATGCTATCACAGAGGTGCCGACGAGTAGTTCGAGCGTACCGACTATTGCAGGGAAGATTCCTCCTCCGGCACCGCCATCCGTGGGGAACTGGGTCAGGAATTCCACGGAGATGTGCGGAAGTCCATTGACCAGGATATAGCCGATGATGGCCACGAGGAGTCCGATGACTACGACCATGTTTATCATCAACACACAGATCGCGACCTCCTGCCTTGAATTGGGATTGAGGTTGGCCATGATGCGTGGGAAAGATGTGAACATGACTGTCACTATGGCCGCAAAGATAAGTGAAGGGATGTCACCGACGAAGAGTGATGCTGCCATCCATCCCGCTACGAATACCAATGCCAGACATCCATATTTGATTATTGTACCCTTATTGGAGTGCCACTTGTCCGAAAGATGTGCTATCGTCTCGGAATCCCCGAATAATCTGTACGTTATCGTGCTCTTGGGGTCATAACCGGTGAACTTACGTTTCGTCCTATTGATGATCACGCGCGCTATGAGGTTGACACAGAGCACCATCATCATGAGCACGAACGCCAACATGAACAATGCTGAATAGTGAGTGGATCCTACGACGACCTCGGGCATCTCAAGTGCCAGAGTTCCGGTTATCGTACTAATGAGGGAGAACACATTCCAAAGCGGATCCGGGATGAGAGGAGAGTTACCGGACACCATCATCACTGCCATCGTCTCACCGATAGCCCTTCCGATTCCGAGCGTGACTGCGGCTGATATTCCGGAAATTGCGGCAGGCACAATGACCTTGTGGGTAGTCTGCCAACGTGTGGCACCCATACCCAGGGACGCCTCCCTGAACGATTGTGGCACAGAGTGGATTGCATCCTCGGAGACCGATATTATCGTGGGAAGTGCCATTATTCCCAGAAGAATGGATGATGCCAACCAGGACGAACCGTACATCAGATGATTGGGGAAGACATCTATCAACATCGGCAGAAGTACGATGAGCCCGAAGAATCCGTACACCACGGAGGGAATACCTGCGAACACCTCACAGATTGGTTTGAGTTTCTTGCGAAGCTCCGGGGAAGCAAATTCCGAGATGTAGATTGCGGCGGCAAGACCTATGGGGAATGCGATGACCATCGCACCAAGGGTTACCAGAATAGTGCCAATGATGATTCCACCTGCACCATACGCCCCATCGGATGGCTTCCATTCGGTTCCGAAGAGAAACTCCAGTATCGAAACGGAGCTTAGGACCTCGATACCGTTGAAACCGATGAATCCTATTATCAGTACGATTATCAGGACAGTAATGGATGCTATTGCAGTCAGGACATGTTTCATCACATCGTCCTTCTTCTGACCCGCACCACGTTTTCCAAAATCTTTGGCACCGTTCATGATCCCACCTTAGATAGCCTTCAACTGTCCGATGCTGATGTAACCGATGGAACCGTTTGCGATCCTCACCGCGCCGATCACACCACCGGAGGAGTTGTACTTCACAACGTCATCCTTCATGACCCAGTCCTGGCCCATCGATTTGTCGAAACATTCCCTGGTACCCGATGCGTCATCACGTGCGATGACGGCGATGGTCTGATCCGCACCGCCCACATCCTTCCAATTGGTTATCTCTCCACTGTAGATTCTGGAGAGCTGTTCCAAGGTGAGTCTGCTGACACCGGCACCGTTTACGATGACCGCCACACCATCCTTTCCTATGGATGTGGGTACAAGGCCCTGTTCAAGTTCGGTAGAATTCAGATCCCTGGAACACATTCCGATGTCGAACTGTCCTTTGACGGTATTACTTGCACCAACACCTGAGCCGCCTCCGGAGACGCTGACGTTGATTCCGAACTTCTCCTTGTATTCCTCAGCCAACATCATCATGGTGGCCTGAATGGATGTGGACCCTCCGACATTGATGGTCCTAACACCGTCAGAGGAAGGGGCATCGTAGGTTGTCCTCTCGGATTCCGGAAGAGGAACGAACTCTTCGGAAACGATTTCCTGCCCCTCGTCGCTCGTGATCCAATCGATGAAACATTTGATGTTTCCTGTAGGCTCCCCCAGGGTACAGATGATCAGACTCCTCTGAATAGGATATGCTCCAGAAAGGACGTTGGCCTCAGTAGGCTCCACACCATCAATCGAAAGTACATCCACCTGTGCATCCTCCACGTCGGAGAAGAGGAAATATCCCACTGCTGAGAACACGATGATCGCAACGACCGATGTGACGATAGTTTTCTTATCCAAGTTAAGCCTCGACAGGTACTCGGAAATTTTCAATATATATGTTATCGATATAATATATTGATTAATATATAATTCATTATTTTCTATATAGTTATACATATTATTATGTACAAATTAGTTGAAAATCACACATGATTTGCATCAAAAATAAAATTTTAGAAAAGATTGGCTCAAAAAACACCGGAAACAAAGGCTTTTTTTAAAAAAGAAATAAGTCATATAATAATCAAGTAATATCGAAAGTGGATATATCCTACACGACCCCATAGTAGAATATATAGCACTATATAGTCAATGAGCATTCATGACATGAGCTGATCACATGGACATCAGGAAGATACAGGTAACAGGCGGTTCGTCATATATGGTCACCCTTCCGAAGGAATGGGCTGAGAAGATTGGACTGAGAAAGAATGCCCCTGTTGGCCTCCAACCACAACCTGATGGGAGCCTCATGATATACCCTGCAAACGCAGATGCTATACAGAACAACTCTCTGAAAATCATAGATGCGACCTACATCGATGACCTCACACTCTTTTACAGACAGTTAATCGGTGCATACATCGCTGGACATAGCACCATCGAGATCCGTTCCGATGCAGAATTGGACACGCAGGTGGCCAATGTCACATCCAATTTCGTCCAAGCAGCCATCGGTCTCGAAATCCTTGAAGAGGACGAATCGCACATAATCATCAAGGATCTGATCAACCAGGATGAACTAAGGCCCATAAAATCCGTAGAGAGAATGAAGATCCTAGTGAGGAACATGTTGAACGATGTCCTAAATGCTCTTGACAAAAAGGATCCGAAATACCTTGCGGATATGGACAACCGTGACCGTGAAGTGGACAGGCTGAATTGGTTGATCGCAAGACAGGTCAACATCCATCAAAAAGACATTACGATATCCAGAAGACAAGGTGCGGACATAGTGACTATCACCAGATGCGGCACGATAAGTAAGACCATAGAAAGGATTGGGGATCACGCGATAGTTCTCACCAACAACCTC
>JAFVZR010000159.1 GCA_017508065.1 Candidatus Methanomethylophilaceae archaeon | reverse complement strand
TATTTAATACTTATGGTACTCAAATTCGTTGATATAATTCACGAGTCCGATTTAGAATATTGATTGAGGATAACACTTTTTCCTTCAGCTCATCACTGAACTCGTTCAGATCCTCTATGTCTATTACTGCTTCATCTATGAGGCTGATAAGGTTGTTCACTAGGATGCTCCTTTTCATTTCTATTATGACGCCTTTTTTCTTGGCATCTGTATCGATTCTTTCCTCGAGTTTCCAGAATTTTTCCGAACCTTTTTCATTCCCGGAGAGTATTGTCTTGTACTCTTCGATCAACATCGAAATGTATTTTTCCTGCCACATCGGAATATTTTTTCTGAAGATCTTCCAATCTCTTTCATCGGGTTGATATTGGAACATAGCGGCCAATCATAGGGTATGGAGAATATCTTTTTTGTTACTCGATATCTGGCTGACTAAGATTCGTATCTTTGAGGCCAAATGGTGATTGAAAGACCCTTGTCTTTTCGATTAAAATTGTAAAAGTGGCTGACAGCGTGCTCGTGTTCCCGTACGCTTGCGCAATACAGTACAGACGTGTACGCGGGCGGACTTTACTGCCGGGTTCGGAATGGGACCGGGTGTGACCCCGCCGCTATGGCCGTCAGACCAAGACTTGCAATACGCTTCTAATATATGATACTTCTGATTGTTAGGGCTATCATGCACACGATTCCACATGTTTTTTTTACAAACATCTGTGATTTCAATGGATGATCTCACAGTATAGGATGTACTGCAACACCAATAATTGAGTAACACTAATTTCCAATTTCGTAACAACATATTTATTCTAAAGATTTCATGTCCAGATGTGAGTAAGACGAAGGTCTCGGCATTTGTGGCCGTTCTGATTGCAATAATGGTGATATCTTCTATCCCTCCTTTAGTATCGGATGATTCCTGGGCTTCACAACCTATCGTTGTCACTGACGGAGTAGGCAGGGAACATACGTTCGATCATATTCCTGATAGGATCGTGACCATCGGAACTGGATTGACGGCTACTGCGATAGAGTTGGACCTTCTTGACAGGATGATCGTATGCGATAGGTATGCCGCGTTGGACAATCACTCGCTCTTCAACGGTCTCAGGAGCAAGATCGGTAGCGATCAGATAATGGCGAACGGTTCCGGGTATTCCACAGGGTTAGGGTCTGTGAAGAATGACATCTGGACTATGACCGAGAAGATCTATCGTGAAAAAGGGATCGATCTCGAAGGAGTGGACCATCTGGATGTGAAAGACATCGCGATCTTCATGACCGGCGTTCCATCCAGTATCAACGAACTCTATGATGATCTCAGCGATGCAAGGCTTAGTTACAAACACATCCTGTGCTGGGACACCATCGATTCCTATGACGATCTGATCGACATGGTCCGTACAATGTCCCTCGTTATGAAAGGCGTGGTGGATCCACATGTGGATGAGATGGAAAGCATAGTGGACTATATTGAGACCATCCTTTCCGGAAATCCAGGTATGAAGAGGCGCGAGGCATTCTATGTCACGTATTCCGGCGGTGAATTGAAGGTCGGAAATATGGGTTCCCTCGCCAATTCCATGATCGAAGCGGCAGGCGGGATATCGATAACCAATGACGCAAGCATGTCCAAGACCTATGCCGCTAACATACCCAGGCTCATCGAGGGTCATGGAACGGACATGGTGATCTTCGTCGATGATGTGTTGGCATCCAACGAATCCAGTATGGACACACTCAAGAAGGCTTTGGGCGGACAAGATGTCAAACTCGTAAGATTGGATCCTTTGTGGAACAATTACTGTATAGAGAGTATGAATGGTGTTTGGGCAATGGCCTGCGCCATGTACTCCGACGTGTATCCCGATGTATTCGTCGGGGACGTACCTGTGATATCGAACGATTACGATGATGACATCGTGTTGTATACGGTTGCAGGATTATTGGGGGCGGCGATGATATCCGTCCTCGCATTCTTGTATTTCAGGACATGAATCAGAATGATGTGAAAGAGGAATAGTATGGTCAATGACACACGAAAGATGGTATTGGTAATCTCTGTATTGACGGTAATCGCTCTTGTCTGTGTCTATCTCGACCTTTCCTGGATCTCCGGTAGGGAGGGCTATCCACTCTCCGACGTGTTGGATACGATATTCGGCGGAGGCACATTGACATCCCAATCCATCATCCTCGATACGAATGCCCCACGTGTCCTGATCGGTATCTTCGTCGGAATGGGTCTTGCGATTGCCGGTTGTGCCATGCAGGCGGTGTTCAGGAACCCGTTGGCCTCACCCTATATCCTGGGTCTTTCCTCTGGTGCATCGGTCGGTGCCGCGGTATCGATGCTGTTCACGATACCTTTGATCCCTATGGGCATCGTAACGCCCGTCCTCGCATTCATAACATGTTTTCTGACTATGGTATTGGTCTACAGCATGTCCCGTATCGGAGGTACGGTAAGGACAGAGTCCCTGATCCTCTCGGGAGTCGCTGTGTCGTCATTGCTGTCTGCCATAGTCTCTTTCCTTACCTATATTGCAGGGGACAAACTGGAGGGTATCGTTTTCTGGTCAATGGGTAATCTCGGAAATGCGGAGTGGGGGGAGATCGCATTCATAGCTCCGGTCATCGTTGTATGCGGAGTGCTTCTGGTGACACAGGCCAAGGGATTGAACGCGATGATGTTGGGGGACGTACATGCGTTGGATCTCGGAGTCGATGTAAGGAAGACCAGATTGTTCGTCCTCGTGATATCCACCATAATCGTTGCAGCCGCAGTATCCTTCACAGGGGTCATCGGATTCATCGGACTCGTCATCCCCCATATCCTGAGGATCCTTCTCGGTCCTGATAACCGTGTGATCATGCCTCTCAGTATGTTCGCAGGTGCATCTTTCGTATTGATCTGTGATTATCTGTCCCGCATACTCATCCCTACGTATGGCACATTGCCTATCGGAGTTGTCACCGCATTGATCGGTGCGCCCGTGTTCATCTATCTGCTCATCAGGAAGAAGAAGGAGGTGGGTTGGAATTGACGTCCCTCGAAGTGCGCGATCTGAAGTATCTCTATGACAAGCATATCGTGTTGGACGGTGTGGACCTCAAAATAAAGGAGGGGGAGATACTGGGTATATTGGGTCCCAACGGTTGCGGTAAGACCACACTCCTCCGTAACCTGAACAAGAATCTTTCCCCCGAGGGGGGTTGTATCCTTCTGAACGATATTGATATGGAGAAGATCCAGAAGAAGGATGTCGCCAAGGAGATCGCAGTCGTCCCGCAGACCAACGAGATCCATTTCTCATTCACCGTTCGTGACATAGTAGCGATGGGGAGGATGCCTTTCCAAGGTATGTTGGGGGGAGAGACCCAGACGGACAAGGAGATCATAGAATCCGCAATGGTCCAGACTGGGGTGATGAAGTTCGCTGACCGTCACATAAACTCTATGAGCGGTGGTGAGAGGCAGCGCGTCATAATAGCCAGGGCCATAGCACAGACCCCCAAGATCATATTGATGGATGAGCCCACGTTGCATCTCGACATCAGTATGCAATTCGATGCGTTGAACTTGGTGTACAAGCTGTCCAGGGAGCAGGGTCTAACAGTCGTCATCGTATCTCATGATCTGGCTATGGTGGCCAGGTATTGTGACAGGATCGTCATGCTCCATGACCATAGGATTCATGCATTGGGCACTCCGGAGGAGGTCCTCACGCCCGAGAACATGAAGACCGTGTTCAATGTGGATGCGGAACTGATCTACGACAAGAAGATCAAGAAACATACGGTCCTGTTGCACGATTCGTACAATGTGATCTGATCCACATCAGAAAAGAAGGCACAGCGGGATCGCCAAAAGTCCGCCCAATATGCCAGTCGTGCAGTTGTTGACGTACTTGTTTACAAGGCCCTTGTTCTCGAGCGTGGCACCTATCAGACTGTCCGCGAAACATCCGATGATTCCGCACAGGATCGGGATGAGCACCCTCCAGTCCATCGTTCCCAGCACCACGTAGAATCCGATGAGTGAGAACATGATCGCGGCCAATGTGGAGTATATGGTCCCCTTGACCGATACCCCTCCGTCAGTTCCCGGTGGAACCTTCTTGAACGTTGTGATGAGCCAGACGTTCGGATCGCGAACACCAAGCTCACTGGCGGCCGTGTCGGCCGCGGCAACGGCTATCGTCGCCACATATGCGATGGCCATGATGCCGTCGTTACCTTGCCATGCAAAATCCATGATCGCCATGATCAGAGGAGGAAGTGCCACACCGATGATGTTCTTGGATCCCCTCTCACCATGTTGTCCTTCTTGGACCCCCATATCCTGTTTTTCATAGAAACCTATCCTGGTGGCCACGAATCCAAGGATCGCGAACAGTACCAGGAGTAACAACCATTGCGGGGAACCGAGGATACCTATGGCCGATCCCATCAGGAATGCCGCCGTTGCACCACCGCTGGTGAGGAGCCCATGTCTGTAACAGATATGACCCAGCAGGGCGGATAGTGTCAACGAGACCATGATGTAGATGGCCAGGTTCTCCAGGGCATCACCCCTGGATTTCGGAAATTATCTCGGTGGCGTATTCCACAGCCTTGTCCTTATCCGAAAGGGGGAAGAACATCACCTTACCCTGAGGATACAGTGTGACCTCCATCTCGTTCCATTGGGATACGGCCATCATCTCGTCGAACGATTTGACCTCCCCTCTGGATTCGAGAACGTCACGTGCCTTCTCCATGTCAAGGGACATTATGTCACGGGACGTGCACATCAGAGCCTTACCGCCACACAGTCTTGTGATCTGGAATCTCATGACAGCATCCCGTCCAACAGGTCGTTCACGGAAGAACGGAATTCTTCGAGAGTACCTTCGTTGACGATGAGGTGGTCGGAGAGGACGATGGTGCTCGCAAGTCCCCATCCGATCTCCCTGTTGTCCCTGGCATCGAATTCCTCGATGTTCCTGGGGGCGTCATCCCTGGCTCTCTTCACCAATCTATCGTATCTGATGGCGGGGGATGTATGGATCGCGACGATGTTGACATCTTCGGAGAGTCCGCGATACGCTTCGATCTCGTCGAGGCTCCTGCATCCGTCGATCAGGTAGACGTCACCGGACATCCTTTCCAGCGCCCTCTTGGCCCAGATGTTGTATCCATGTCTTTCCCTCTCGATGTTGGCGAACTGTCCCAGATTGAGGTCCGCGTCCTCAGGTCCCCTCAGAGGGTACATCTCACGGACCAGGTCCCCCATCCTGATGAACGGGATCCCCCTCTCCACGGCGACGTTGAGGAACTCCTCCTTGCCCGCTCCGGGCATACCTGCTATCGCGATCAGCTTCATGGCGATCAGAGCAGGTTGTCGGAGATGTTCACGAGGGTCCTGTCACAGTATGCACATCTGAGGGACACGGGATCCCTGGACAGAACGACGAACTCGGTCTGTATGGGCTCCCCCATGTTGGTGATACAGTGGGGATTGCTGCACTTGGCGATACCGTAGATGTGGTCCTCGATGTGGACGTTGTGCTTCTCCGCGACGACGAAGTCACGGATGATGGAGATCCTTGCGTTGGGGGAGATCAATGCGATCTTGTCGAGGGCGTTCTTGTCCAACTCCCTGTCCTCGATCTTGATGATGTCCTTGAATCCGTTGTTCTTCTGTGACGTAACATGCATTCCGACGCTGATGGTGGAATTGATGGTGTTCTCGTTGACGTTGAGGATCTTGAGAACGTTGAGTGCCTGTCCTGCAGTGATGTGGTCGATGACGGTACCGTTCCTGATGGGTGCGATTGCGAAATCATCCATTTACAGCTCACCTCCGAGGATGGAGCAGAGAAGTGCCATTCTGACGGGGATTCCGTTGAACCGTCAAAGAGGTCGCCGTTTTCCTGAAGCTTGATGATGCGGAAATGCTCATCCAATTTACCGGAATCAAAAATCACGACTGCCGG
>JAFVZR010000014.1 GCA_017508065.1 Candidatus Methanomethylophilaceae archaeon | reverse complement strand
GAAACGCATGCTCATCAATTGGATCGGGCTGTAGTATGTCATCAGATGTTTGCTGAAGATGAATGTCATACCCCAGACGATGACGCAAATCGTTGCACCGATCTTCGCGAGAAGCGTTCTGTCCATGTCGATGCGATTATGGTCTCTATATATCTACTTTGTATCGGGACCGTATGATGGCCATGGATATGTGCCAGTATCATATTGTACATTACAACCGTACACTTGGTGACACATCATCGACAATGTTCGGGTTCAATGGTGATATCCCAATCACACATCTATGAACAAATCTAATGCTGGCACTATCATTTGTGATATATTCCCCTAAGGTTTGCGTAGAAAAAGTTTATTAAACATTTTTTCTTCCCTTTTTTTAGGAGTATTCCACTATGAGCCGCATGGTTGGTACAATTTCTAGGGGCATTCGTGCACCCATCATCCGTAACGGTGACGATATCGCCGAGATAGTTACTAATTGCATTCTGGAGGCCGCCGAGAGCGACGGTTTCTCCATCCGTGACCGTGACATCATCGCCATGACCGAGGCCATCGTTGCCCGCGCACAGGGTAACTACGCATCCGTTGATGCCATCGCAAAGGACGTACGCAACAAGCTTGGCGGAGAGACCATCGGAGTCATCTTCCCCATCCTCAGCCGCAACCGTTTCGCTATCTGCCTGCGTGGTATCGCGAAGGGTGCGAAGAAGGTCGTCCTCATGCTCAGCTATCCTTCCGATGAGGTCGGAAATCACCTGATCTCCCTCGATGCTATGGACGAGAAGGGAGTCAACCCCTACACCGACGTCCTCTCCAAGGAGAGGTACCGTGAACTCTTCGGATACGAGAAGCATCCCTTCACTGGTATCGATTATGTGGAGTACTACGAGAACCTCATCAAGGAGAGCGGTGCGGAGGTCGAGATCGTGTTCGCCAACGATCCCCGTGCAATCCTCGATTACACCAAGGACGTACTCAACTGTGACATCCACACCCGTGTCCGCACCAAGCGCCTCCTGAAGGCAGCAGGCGGAAACCGCATCGTAGGTCTCGACGAGATCCTCTGCGAGTCCGTCGACGGTAGCGGATACAACGAGAAGTACGGTCTCCTCGGATCGAACAAGTCCACCGAATCCGATGTCAAGCTGTTCCCCCGCGACTGTCAGGGTCTCGTCGAGGATATCCAGAAGCGCATACTCGACAAGACCGGAAAGTGTGTCGAGGTCATGGTCTATGGAGACGGAGCATTCAAGGACCCCGTCGGAAAGATCTGGGAGCTCGCGGATCCTGTGGTCTCCCCTGCATACACCGCCGGACTCGAGGGTACCCCCAACGAGCTCAAGTTGAAGTACCTCGCAGACAACGACTTCGCCGACCTTTCCGGAGAGGCCCTCAGGGATGCCATCAAGGACAAGATCAAGAAGAAGGACGACAACCTCGTCGGAAGCATGGCAACCCAGGGAACCACTCCCCGCCGCCTCACCGACCTGATCGGTTCGTTGTGCGATCTGACCTCCGGATCCGGAGACAAGGGAACCCCCATCGTCTTCATCCAGGGTTACTTCGACAACTACACCTCCGAGTGATCGTAAACCATTCATTCCGGGAGGGGGCGAATGCCCCCGACCGGATCCATACCAATCATTATCCTTTTCGGATTCTATTCTGGCATCGGTGTACGATAGATGATCATCAGGAAGCTCACGGACTCCGACAGCGAAGCATTGTTCTCACTCATCGAGGATATCGAATCCACATTGGTCAGTAGGGATTTCTGGTTGCCGATAAAGGATACTTCAAAGGAACATTATTTCGATCCGTCATGGACCGAGTTCTACGGAGCATTCGACGGTGCTCGTCTCGTCGGTGCAAGTGCACTGTTCTACAACCCGTTCGAGTTCGGGGAGAGTGTCGGTCAGATAAACGAGTCCACCGATGGTGTGGCGGAGGTGGGAAGGTCCATGGTGCATCCCGATTACAGAGGGCAGAATCTCCTTGCCACCATCAACAAGGAACTGATCGTCGCAGCCAAGGAGAAGGGATTGAGGTTCCTGTTGGCCACCATCCATCCCGATAACGTACCGAGTCAGACTTCTTTCAGGAAATTGGGATTCGTGAAGAGGACCACCTACTTCAAGAGTGACGGTTTCGTCAGGGATGTGTACACCTTCGACCTGTGATCAGACTCTGCTGAACTTGTCGCGGTTGTACCATACGAACCCAAGTATGATGAATCCGATGATCAACGGTACGAACATGGTGGCCATGCCTATGCTCGGCATGAGAATGAAGGACACTACCGCACTGATCATCAGTATGACGAATGCGACAATAACGATCGGCCAGGCGTATCTCGTCCATTTTCCTAGGTCTTCATCGGACATGGTATCGCTCCGAGAATGTGTTGCGGATACATAATTT
>JAFVZR010000158.1 GCA_017508065.1 Candidatus Methanomethylophilaceae archaeon | reverse complement strand
ATCTGGCATTACAAGGCCGATGGTAGCAAGGTGAGCGAGGATTGCACATATGATGAGAACGGAGGATATGTCGAGTTCACGACCGACAACCTGTCCTACTTCGCCATCATGTATGTGGAACCGACCGACAACGGCGGAAATGACGGTGGTGATGATGGAGGAATCAACATCCCACTCATCGCAGGTATCGCAGTAGGTATCATCGCGGTCATTGGAATTGCAGCGTTCCTGTTCTTCCGCAGGTCGTAAACAAAACCGGAGGGGACACTCCCTCCATCCCGTTTTTATCAAATCCGCGTACACAATAGGGGTTTTTGCCAGTTGGACATAAGACTTAATAACAAAAACGAAGTTATAATTGTAGGAGATATTGGATGTCGTCTGGTAAGAGGGATACGGTCATTATCGCATGCGTAACATTCGAGGTCGACAAGATTGTATCACCTGTACTCCACTACGAGGCAGCCCGCATCCATCTTTTGAGTTCCTCGACAGGCGAGGATGTCTATTCCGAGTTCTACAAGGAAGTGTGTGACCAGATTCATCAGAAGTCCCCTAAGACCGAGATCATCCCTCACCGGTCTAAATATGACCCAGTGACGGGGTACGATGGTTTCACTGTTTTCGATTTCCAGTCCGTGATGAACGAGGTCCTATGTATCATAGAATCGGAGAAGGCATCCAGTAAGGATCTTCCGCAGATATTCGTGAACATATCTGCTGGCACATCCGAATACTCAGCGGCCTCCCTGATGGCGTCCATGATGCATTATGATATCGTGAAGCCGTTCACCGTCTCCGCTCTGGAATATGCCGTACCCATCGACAAGGTCAGGGACATCTACTACCGTGATGGGAAGCCCGTGGGTCAGACGATAAGAAGCAGGGAACCTCGTTCGATCACATCGTATCCCATCGAGAAACCCGATGAGGAGAGGGTGCTGGCACTTGCGATCTTAAAGGAGCAGATCGAATTGGGCGACACCTGTGCGGCGACCATGATGAAACGTCTCAATCAGGCGAAACTCTTCGATGATTATGATGTCCGGTACAATGACAAACCGGAACAGAAGGACATCATGAGATATCAGCGTAATTTCGTCGACCTTTGGATAAAGGATGGATGGATCGAGAAGGTCTCCAAGCGTAAGACCCGTATCACATCGGAGGGAGAGAGTATCCTGAAGGTGTTCTCCAACAGTTATGCGATAAAAAGGGAAAGTGGGGAGTGAAGCCCCTAGAGATTCTTTCTTGGACACTCGCCGCATTTGGTGAGTGGCATCTTGGATCCCTGGTTGAGGTAGATCTCGTTGATCATACCGGAATCCTTGAAGAACGCGCATAGGTCACAGAGTTCCATGGATAGGTCGGAACCCTCCTGATCCAAACGTCTGGCTATCTCATCGATCTTGTTGTAGAACTCGTCCTTGTGGCTGCTCTCGTCGATGTATCTGTTGCCTCCGCGAAGTCCTTTCACATACTGTGAGATTGCCACGTTGGTGACCCCAAACAACTCAGCGACCTTGGATTGTGTATACCCGTAGTCGTCGACGAGTTTCTTGGCGATGGACCCTCTTGCTGTAGGCAGGAGTTCGAAGACTACCAATTCGCATGGCATCTTCCTTGATGCCATATCATGCCTCCCAGGGGGTGCTCCAGTTCCATGGTTCGGTGAGTCCGGTGTAGATGGCGACTCCTACCACGGCACTGTCGACATTGTACTTCGCAAGGATCTTGGCATCCTCTTCGGTGGTGACTCCGCCGGATGCGATGACTTTATGGTCGCACATGGAGGTGAACTTCTCGATCCATGCCTCGTCGATACCGTTACCCTGTCCCTCGACATCGATGTTGGTGTTCAGGATTCCGTATATGGGGAGGTCCTGTACGGCAGTGAGCATCCAGCTGAGTGTCATTGAGGAGGCCTCCTGCCATCCCTTGACGGTGATGTTCCCTCCCTTGGTATCGAGTGCCAAGATGAGCTTATCAGGGAAAGTCATGGCCATCTCTCTGAACCATTCGCGGTCGGTGACACCTCTGGTACCTATGATGACTCTGTCCACTCCTGCATCCAGGAGCTTTCTGATGGTGGATTCCTTCCTGATACCTCCTCCGACCTGAACCGGGACCTTGGAGTTCTTCGCGATGTACTTGATGACATCGAGGTTGTCATCCTCGCCGAATGCTGCGTCGAGGTCCACGATGTGCAGGTATTTCGCACCCTTATCGATCCAGGACTGTGCCACCTCTGCGGGATCGGGGAGTTGGATCTTCTCGGTTCCTGGTTTGCCGCCCACGAGTTGGACGACCTGATGATTCATGATATCGATAGCGGGTATGATCTTTGTCATAGGCATTCCTCTGCGAATTTAACGAAGTTTGATATGAATTGAAGTCCGGATGTACTGCTCTTCTCCGGGTGGAACTGCGTTCCTATGAAGTTTTTCTTCCTGAACATTGTAGGTATGGTGATTCCCTCATATTCGGTGGTGGCCATTATGAGACTTCTGTCCACCGGCTCACAGTAGTATGAGTGTGCGAAGTAGAAGTGACGGCTCTTGATACCGTCCATGAGAGGATCATCGGTGTTCACTATGTTCCATCCCATGTGGGGAATCTGCTTCGCCTTGAGTTTGAGCACCTTTCCCTCGATGAATCCGAGTCCGGGGGATGTACCTTCCTCGCTTCCTTCTGTAAGGATCTGTGTCCCGATGCAGATTCCGAGTCCGGGTGTTCCGGATTCGAGTTTCTTGCAGATCTCCTCCCTATAGGGGAGAAGGGCTTCCATGGTCTTGTCGAACGCACCGACTCCGGGGAATGCGATACATTCGGCATCCAGAAGATCATCCATGGATGTGACCACGGTGACCTTGGCACCACAGTTCTCCAGGGACTTCTTCAGTGAATGGAGGTTTCCGACCTTATAATCAGCAAGGCTGATGTTCAGCATTCATCAATCACCTCAGCGATCTCCTCCAGGAGGATATCGTTGAGTTCCCTTGTACCGATGGTGGTCCTGACGCAGTTCTCCGTCCTTCTCTTGGAACCGAAGTCACGGATCATGACCCCTTTCTCCTTCAGTTTGGAGACGAGCACGGCGTGATCGACAGGGGACCTTGCCATGATGAAGTTGGAGTCTGAATGATATGTCTCGAATCCGAGCTTCCTGAGTCCCGCATCGAGGTAGGGGCGCTGTTCGTTTACCATGGACACGCTCCTCTTGATGAAATCCTGGTCCTTCACTGCAGCTATGGCGGTGAGTTCGCTGATCGCGTTGAGCGAGTAAGGGATCTTGACGCAGGTCATCATGTCCGCAACGGACTTTCCAGCGACCGCGTATCCGACCCTCATGGCCGCCATGGCGTATGCTTTGGAGAATGTTCTGAGGACGATCAGATTATCGAACTCGTTGACCCTGGAGATCATGGATTCCTTGGCATATTCGCCATATGCCTCGTCGACGATCACGATTCCCTCGGTCCTCTCGAGGATCTCCTCGATGTCCTTGCTCCTGAACGTGTTTCCGGTGGGATTGTTGGGGGAAGGCATGATCATGACCTTCGCCTTGGGTGCCAACATGGCATCCACATCCAATTGGAAGTCCTCATCGAGATCGACATTGATGGATTTTCCACCGTTCAACTCGATGAAGTAGTTGTAGAGGGAGTATGACGGAACGGGGGAGACACATGAATCTCCCCACTCTGTGAATGTTTTGAATGACACGTCGAGCAGTTCGTCCGAACCGGAACCGACGATGAAGTTGTCGCGCTCCAGATCGTAGAGTTCTGCGAGTGCATCACGAAGGCCGTCCGAATATGTGTTGGGGTATCCGTTCAGATCCAGTTCCAGGTTCTTGAGTGCAGCGGCTGCCGCGGGGTTGCTACCCAAGACATTCGTGTTGGTGTCTAGGCGGATCTCACCGTGAAGCTCGGGGTTGTAGTACTTCTCGAAGTTCCTTGTGGTAGATCTCATCAGATCCCGGGATGCCATATCACTGCACCAGCCTTTCGATAGGGAGGGTGAGGATTCCGGTCCCTCCGAACTCCTTGAGCTTGTTGACGGCATCGTAGATTTCGTTGTTGTCGACGACCACATGGATGGCGACCATATCGGATGTTCCCGCGAGCTCCATGACGGTAGGGCCTGCGAGTCCGGGGAGTGCCTTCTCGATATCTCCGAGCTTTGAACGTGGGACGTCAGCCATCAGATACTTCTTGGTCTCCGCATTCATGACGCTGAGGATAGCGTTGGTGATTCCGGAGATCTCGTGCTCGTTGGTCTCAAGGGACTTGTGGTTGGCGAGGACGACGGCCTCAGACTCGAGGATGGTCTGTATCTCCACGAGACGGTTGGTCTTGAGGGTGGAACCGCTTGAAACGAGGTCGACGATGAAATCGGAGACTCCCATGTAGGGCATGATCTCGGCTGCACCGGTGACCTCGACGATCTCCACGTTCTTTCCAACGGATTCGAAGAACTTCTTGGAGACGTTGACGAAGGATGTAGCGATACGGCTTCCCTCGGGGATGTCCTCGATGGATCTGATGCCGGATGCCTCGGGTACTGCGACGGAAAGACGGCAGTGTCCGAACCTGAGGGGGAGGATCTCCTTCACATCGACACATGCGTTTGCGATCTGATCCTGTCCGGTGATACCGATGTCGACGGCTCCGGAATGGACGAATACAGGGATGTCCTGTGCACGTACGAAGATCACTTCGATGTCCTTGTTCCTAACCTTGACATAGAGCTTCCTTCCCCATCCCTCTCCGAGATCGAGTCCGGATTTGACGAGAAGGTCCACAGCTCTTTCATTCAATCTACCTTTGTTCGGTACCGCCATTTTGAGGGTCATTCTGTTACCTCTGATTGATGGGTACGT
>JAFVZR010000157.1 GCA_017508065.1 Candidatus Methanomethylophilaceae archaeon | reverse complement strand
GAAGGGTGTTCGGGGAAGAGAATTCCAAGAAAGGGCCCGGTAAGTTAACTGGTGTGGACAACTCCATCAAGGTCGCGGTTGATTCCATATCGTTCGAGGTCAAGAAGGGAGAGATCTTTGGCATATTAGGTCCCAATGGTGCCGGAAAGACGACCACTATCAGGATGCTCTCCACACTTCTGAAGCCAAGCAGTGGTCTTGCAGAGGTCCTTGGCATAGATGTCGCTGATGACAGAAGGACCCGTGAACTCAGGAGGCGTATCAACATGGTCTCCGGAGGGGAGAGAGGACTCTACTACAGGCTCACCGGAAGGCAGAATCTGAGGTATTTCGCCGACCTATATGGTGTACCCAAGAATGTCAGGGAGGAACGTATCGACAGGACATTGGAGCTCGTCAAGATGACGGAGGCCGCCGATAAACGCGTGGAGGAATATTCGCGCGGAATGAAGCAGAGAATCCATATCGCTAGGGCATTGATCAATGATCCAGAGGTACTTTTCCTCGATGAGCCCACCATCGGTCTGGACCCCGAGATCTCCAAGCAGATACGTAAGATCGTGAAGGATCTTTCCGATCAGGGTAAGACCATCATCCTCACGACCCATTACATGTTCGAGGCAGAGGAACTCTGCGATAGGATGATCCTGATCAAGAAGGGGAACATCGTTGGATACGGAACCATCGACGAACTCAATGCGAAGGTATCGGATGATGCCATGGTCCGTGTCATAACCGCTTCCGATCCCTCATCAAAATTGGAGGTACTCAACTCCATCGATGACATCACTGACGTAAGGGTGACCGACATCTCCGGAAGGTATGTCGTCAACGTCCGTTGCAAGAAGGAATCCGATATAATCGATACATTGAACTCCATATTCGATCCGTTCGGTATCAGATCGATAGGATTCGATGACCCTACCTTGGAAGAGACCTATCTTTTCCTTACTGGCGGTGAGTGAATGAATACCAAGGCCGTGAGGGCATCCTTCAAACAGCAGTTGATACAGTTCACGGCCGATCCACAGTGGATCATACCCAGTATAGTCGCACCATTCCTGTTCACAGCGGTCATGCTGATGATGTATCCGGAGAAGAGTGACGGCATCGTCCTTCAGGCCATATTGGGCGGAGGAGTTCTGGGTATGTGGGGTAACACACTCTTTGCATCCAGTTTCACACTTTCCTATGACAGGATGAACGGTACATTGGACAACATCCTGATGAGTCCTACGCAACTGTTCGATGTCATCGTCGGAAGGTCCCTCTGGAACACCTTCATCGGATTGTTGAACATGTTGCTGGTGTACATATTCGCTAAATTGGTGTTCTCTGCTCCGATCACCATCGCAGACCCGGTGGCTTTCGTAGTGATCCTGACGGTCACGTTGTTGTCATTGGCTTCCATAGGTCTGTTGTTTGCATTGGCATTCGTACTTTCCAGGAGGAGTTACATCCTCACAAGTATTCTGGAATATCCGATTTATGTGCTATCCGGAGCAGTCGTGCCGATAACCATGCTTCCCGAATGGAGTCAGCCCATATCCATGGTGCTGGCACCTGCTTGGGGCGTTGAAGCTCTAAGGGCATCGGCAATTCCCGGTTATGAGACGGTGTTCGGGTTCGGGATGGTCGGTAATGCACTCGTATGTGTGGGTCTGATGATCGTCTATATAGCGCTCGCTTGGTTCTTCATGAAGAAGATCGTGAAGAACGTGATCGAGACCGGCTCTTTCACGAGGTACTGACATGGGATGCATAGGTGTCGTAATCTCATCCGCGGTCACATACACCAGGAACAAGTTCCAGATGGTGCCGTTATGGCTGTGGCTCCTGCAGATAGTATGCACATCGTTCTTCTCGATGTTCTTCTTCGTCATATTGGCAGATTATGTTTCCAATCCTGAGGTCACCGTACGTTATGTGGTGATTGGAAACGTGGTTCAGAGCATGGCCGCAACGACATTGTATGCCGTGTCCGACCTTCCCGGTACCGAGAAGCATGTCGGTACGCTGTCACCGTTGATGCAGACTCCGGCCAATCTGTTCTGTGTGTTCCTGGGTATGTCGATATTGAACATCGTTGCGGGATTGATCTCCTCCACATTGTCCTTGGGATACGCCCAGTTTGTGTTCGGAATCGACCTCACTATGGCCAACTTCCTATCGGTGGCGGTGATCGTGCTGTTGACCGTGTTCTCACTTACGGGTTTCGGTATGATGATCGGTAGTGTGGGACTTAGATTGAGGACCTCGTCCATCATCGCGAACATAGTCTCGTACATCGGACTCCTGATCTGCGGTGTCAACTTCCCGTTGTCATACCTTCCCGAATGGGTGCAGGCTGTGGCTTCGGCGTTCCCGTTGACGTACGGTGTGGATGCCATGAGGGGAGCGGTAGATGGTGCCAACATCCTGGATATCGGTGGGGATCTGTTGACCATGACCATTCTGGGACTGGTCTATTTCATCATCTCCTTGGTGATGTTCCGTATGTTCGAGAAGCTCGCCAGGAACAACGGTTCATACGAGATGTTCTGATCGTCAAGATACTGTCTGGCTATGCTTCTTCCATCATGTTGGATATTTATACCAGCAATACGGTATGGAATCCAGTGATAGAGTGAAGATCTCACAGATAGCAGGATTCCTCGGAAGCGGTAAGACCACCGCATTGATGAAGATCGTCGACGAGCTCATGGCCAGAGGTAACAAGGTCGCAATCGTCGTAAACGATGTCGGAGACATCAGTGTCGATGCGAAGTTCGTCGAGGCACACGGACTCAAGGTCAAGGAGATCTCCGGCGGATGCATCTGCTGTCAGATAGCGGGATCCTTTGCAGAGACCATTGCAAAGCTCTATGACAATTATCATCCCGAGATCGTCATCGTCGAACCTTCCGGTGTCGCTATCCCCTGGGGACTCAAGAGGGCTGCTGAGTATTCCGAAGCGAAGACCGATGTCCAGATCACACACGCACCTGTCATCACACTCGTGGATTCCACCAGGATCGAGATGCTCATCCGTGCCGTCAGGAGGCTCGTCGAGACCCAGATCAGGGAGGCAGACGTCTGTTTCGTCAACAAGGTCGATTCTGCAACTCCCGAGCAGATCGAGAAGACCGAGAACTTCATCAGAGAGATCAACTCCAACGCAGAGATCGCTCACATGTCATCTGAGACTGGTGAGGGTATCGCTCACGCATGTGACCTCATCGAGACCGGAGTGTCCTCCAGGTATGATGACGCCGTTGAAGCCGAGCGCCTGAAGAACGCATACAACGGAGGCGAGTGAAATGCACCACGACGATCATGACGATGACGAATACAAGTACGACTACGACCACGTCGAGATCGATCACGACAGTGATAACAAGGACATCAAGGGTGATGACTTCAATCCTGTCGAGGAGGGAAGCGCGCTCCACCTTGAGATCCACAGGGCTGTGGACGAACTTGGAAAGTACGCCATCGAACTGGAGCTGATGCCTAAGGATGGTATCTCCAAGGAGAAGATCAAGGAATTCATTGATGAGGTGATGAGGAAGCCCACTCTCGCATGTCTCGAGAACGGTGCGGACATCATCGGACACGTCAAGTCCATGCTCATCGTCGGTGATAAGGGTAGCATCATGAGTAGTATCGTTGATGAGAACAGGCCCACCAAGATGACCGATGCCGTTGAAGTGGATGTTATCGATGATGCGATCCTCGTTCTCCATATCATCGTCCACGGACTCTGGGACGATAAGATCAGAGAGCTCACTCTCCCCCTCATCGAAGAGGTCTGTGCCAAGTGGGGCATCGGATACAAGATCCTCGCGGACTACTTCGACGTGGAGAAGAGCATCGCTCACCACGAGCTCCCCGGTCAGTGATCGTTGATCCTTTCCAGGGAAGACTCGTTATCAAGGAAGATGGATTTCAGGGCCTCGACGGTATCATCGTCGGCGTCCCACATCCCTCTTTCAACCGCTTCCAAGAGGCGTGAGGTGATCTGCCTCAACGCATCGGGGTTGTTCTCCTCGATCCATTCTCTGTTCTCGTCATTGAGAACGAACTTATCGGTGACGGATTGGTACATCCAATCTTCCATGATGTCGGATGTGGAATCCCATCCGAACGAGAACTCCACCAGATTGGTGATCTCTTGTACTCCGCGGTATCCGTGTTTCTTCAGACCCTCCATCCATTTGGGGTTGAGGACACGGCTTCTGTAGATGAACTTGCCTTCCTCGGCCAAAGTCCTCAATTTGAGATTGGACGGGTCGGAACTGTCCCCCATGACGGATACGGGCATCTCGCCCTTGCACGCTTCGACAGTGGCATTCATTCCTCCGAGGAACACGTAATCATCATCGTTATCGAATGCGTCCAATTCTCTGGATTCGTGGTTCTTGACGGTGACATCGACTTAGGACATCCTCTTTCTGAAGTAGTCCTTTAGATCATCACCTTTCATATCCTTACCGTAAGCGTAACCGCCCCATTCGACATATGCGTCGGCCAATTCGGACCTGTCGCCCCATTGTGAGCTACCGATGAGTGTGTCCACTCCTCCACCGTAGTTTCCAGGGGGGTCTCCGAATATCCTCACACGTGCCTTCCTCTTGGCCATTATCGGGTCCATTCCCTCTGCGATGGCATCGGTGATGTCCTTTCTCAGGTGTGCGATGAGGTAGTTATCATCTTCGGATTCATCCAATTCGGATATGCGTTCCACAGCATCATCGATCATTGCGACCAGATTGGGGAACGAATCGCGGAACAGTCCGCTGATCCTGAGCGTGACATCTATCCTGGGCCTTCCAAGCTCCGAGGCCGGGACGACGTCCAGACCGACAACGGTACCTCCGTTGGAGGACCAGACCGGTCTCACTCCCAGGAGGTGGAGGATGTATGCGATGTCATCTCCTCCTGTCTTCATGGTGTCCGTTGCCCAGATGACGATTCCGACCTGTTTCGGATACGTTCCGTTTTCCGAAACGTAACGTTCGATCATCTGATCGGCCATCTTAACACCGATGTCCCATGACGATTGTGTCGGGATGGTTGCGGGATCTATCGAGAAGAAGTTCCTTCCGCTAGGGAGGAGGTGTGCGTTACCTCTGCTGATACAACCCGATGGTCCCGGTAGGACGTACCTTCCGTCGAGAGAATCCACGAGATTCTTCAGTTCATCCGTGGTCTCCTTCAATCTTGGAACGTATTCAGTACATATCGTTGTGATGATGGGATCCAATTCGTCCGAATCGAACATATCCTTCGCGATAGATATGGAACCGTCGACATCGAAATCTACGGAGCGGACCTTACCGATGAGGGATATGCAATCCGAATCTATGGAGTCGATGAGCTCTCCGTAGGTCTTTCCGCTCCTTTCATCGATCGCGGATGGGGCCTCAGCGAGTGAATCGAGATCGTATCCATGTATTCCGGCCACGGATTCTCTCAGGGAGGGTACGGAACCGTTACGTGTTCTTACAAGCGAATAGACCATCTGATCCATCCTCTCATCGCTTGGAACGTTTCCAAGGATGTGGAGTCCGTTCTTGATCAGATTGTCCTTTACCTCGCAGATATAATCGTACAATGTATCGATATGTTCCTCGAATTCGGAAAGTGTACAGTTCTTCGCCACACCGATATCGTCCAATAAGGAGATCTTCTGACATTCACGCAGGATATCGTCCGCAGTACGCGTCATCTTCTCCTTCATGTCCGCGGCCCTTGCACGGAGATACTCCTGCAATTTGGATTCCACGTCGAGGAGTTCATCGTAGTTTCCAGCCCTCATCAGTGGTGGGATGAGGTGATCGACGATCACTGCGCCGTTCCTGCGTTTCGCGTGCATTCCCTCTCCCGGGTTGCTCATCGCATAGGGGTAGATGTGGGGGATGTGTCCGAAGACCAGATCGGGGTAGCATGAGGATGATAGGCCTGTACCTTTACCGGGCAACCATTCCAGGGTTCCGTGACATCCCATGTGTATCACTGCCTGTGCACCGAACACATCGGTGAGCCATCTGTAGAATGCAAGGTACGAGTGTGGTGGGGGAACATCTTGACTGTGGTAGATGTCCACGCAATCGTCCATCAATCCACGGTTCGGTTGCAATCCCACGAATATGTTGCCCTCGATGAATCCGGGAATTATGGTGACATCATCGACGGTGTTGATCTCACCGGGTGCGCGTCCCCAGTCGCTGGTCATCTTCTCGGAACAGGATGGATTGATCTCGGACAGCCATTTCCTGTACTGTGACAGGGATACCTTATCGGCGGCACGTTCGAGCATGTCCTCGGACGAGAGCCATTCGGAATCGTTGGAGACTCCGTCCAACAGTCTCTTGGTGAGTCCTTTTCCTGTGGATGGCATGTTGCCCGTCACATATCCTCTGCGTCTCATGGTCCTGAGGAGGCGTGCCGTACTCTCGGGTGCATCCAATGCGAATGCTCCACCGATCATGTCCGCACGAGGTGGATTCTGATGAAGCAATACGGCGATCCTGCGTTTGTTGACGGGGGTGTTCTTGAGTTTGGCCCAGTTGACTGCAAGGTCAGCGATGGCCTTCACCCTGTCCTCGATGGGCATGCTGACCATCCTTCCGTCCTCGGACCTTTCAGTCGATGCCAATGGGACGGAGATTATCTGACCATCGTATTCGGGCCAGAAAACGTTCATGGAGAGTTCGTAGGGTCCCAGTCCGGATGTGTCCGATTCCCAGCCTTCGCGTGAGTTGAACATGGTGGTGGCCTGTATCACAGGCACACCGATCTCCTCGAAGATGTTCTCCCTGACCCTTTCGGTACCGTCTCCGGGGTCTGAGAGGCACAATTGGGAGAACGGCAGTGCGAGAACGATGGATCCCAGACTTCTCCTGATGTCGGTGGGAAGATAACGCCTGAGGGATTCGTTTATTCCGATCGAACCGAGGATATCGCTTGGATTGGGGGTGAGGTAGATCGGAATGACTCCAACGTTCTTCGATTTCAATTCATTGATGAGTGCATCGATGTGTGCGAGGTTATCGTTGACGACATTGTTCTGGTTGAACACGACGGCCACGTTGACATCCTTCAACGGAACGTCCTTCACATCATCCACGTTGGGGAGGTAGATCCCCTGGGCAGGATGTCTGCTAGGTGCTTCGACATCGATATCCGCGCCGTCGATCTCCCTCAACAACCATGCGAGTAAATTGTATTCGTTATCGGAGCCTCCAAGTTCGATGTAGGTACGTATGGTGACGTAATCCTCCTCCGAACCTCTGAACAACGTGCGGTTCTCGCGTACGTCCTCCGGAAGTTCGCTCTGTACGATGAGCGATACCCCTCTCTTGGAGATCTCGTCCTTCAATCTGTCGAACTTCTTGAAGTATGTGAGTCCTGCATGTACACGGATGATTACAAGTGCACAATCGTCGAGGACGCCCACCGCTTCGGCGAAATACTTCTCGTGGGAATCTATGTCGGATGTACCGAATTGCCATACGTCGATGGAATGGCCGTTCTCCTCGATCCTCTTGGCAGCGTTCGGTGTCAGTCCGTTGTCCTGCATGTCGCAGATGATGTTCAAAATCCTCATCCGATCACCCTGTTCTTGACGATACTCTTGATCCTGTGTGCTAGATTGTCCGCCTTGAGGTCCTCGAGTCTGAGGTATATTCCGTTCAACCTCTCGCTGAGGTGCAACGCATTGTCCAAGTGCGGATATCCGATTCCCGTGTCCACCACTATCCAAATGGCCGAACCGTCCTTCCCGACAGTAGCGGCGATGTTCATGGCATCGGCCAATGCATCCCCGCCGGTGACAGAGGAGTTCGCCCTTCCGTCGGTGGTCAGTACGACATAGCACTTCTCACCGGGGTTCAGCCTCTGTTCCTTCTTGGTCTCCAAATGGGCCTTCAATATGGCGGCTGCCAAAGGCGTGGTGCCGCCCGTAGGCATCTCCTTGAGTTTCTTATAAGCGAAATCCACGCTCTTGGTGAATGGCAGGAGAATCTCGGCCTTGTCCTTCCTGAACGAGATCAATCCTACCTTGTCCCTGTTCTGATATGATTCCTTGAGGAGTGAGAACACTGCGCCCTTGACGGCCACCATCCTCTTCCTCGCACCCATGGATCCGCTGGCATCCACGAGGAACATGATTGATACGCCGTTCTTCCTCTCCCTGACCTTCTGTCTGAGGTCCGATTTCTCCAGAACGATCGCCATATCCCCGCGTTGTCTGTACTTCTGATACGGTGCAGCGACACGGATGGTGGCATCGAACGCGAGGTCGTTTACCTCGGATTTGGGGATCTCGGAACGGATGTACCTTCCGGTACGGTCGGGGCTGCGTATCTTCTCATGTTTTCCGCCACCTTTGGAGGAACCCATGTATCCCAGGGGTTTCAGTGACACGAAATCTATTACGCTGAATGTGGAACCCACTGCGAAGACCGTGTCCTCAGCGACATCGTTGTCGCCGGTGGTCTCCTCATTCCTCTCCTTGGAATCGTTGCGGCTTCCGCTGCCCTTGTCGGACGACATGGGTGGTGGCTCCGAACTGGAGAGTTCATTCCCCGAACGTGAGGACGATGAGGAACTGTTCTCCGGGGATTCGGTGATCCTGTGTCTGAGACAGAGGTGTGCAGCCTCCTTCATATCGTCCAACGATACAATGTCATGTCCGTTCAGTGCGGCTATCGCTTTGGACACGTTCGCTACGGCGATGTCCCCTCTGTGGCCTTCGCATCCCAATTTGATGCATAGTTCCGCGACCAATGTGAGGATATCATCGGGTATGATGACATACGGCATGCGTTCGCGTGCATCATTGATCTGTTTACGGATCGATGCGATCTCGTCATTGAAGGACGATACGTATCCTTCGGGATCGGCATCGAAGTCCACCCTTCTCCTGACGATCTGATATCTGACGTCCATATCGTCCGTTACGGGTATCCTCACACAGATGTCGAAACGGTCCAACAGGTGTGGGGACATTGGGTTCTCGGATATGTTCATCGTTCCGATGAACGTGGTCCTGCACGGGTATTCGCGTGATATGCCCTCCCTTTCCACCAACGCCTTCTGCCTGTTGACGGATTCCAGAAGTTGGTCTAGAAGGGAGTGGTCGAGCAGATTGACATCATCCGCATGGAGGATGTTGAGGTCGGATTTCTCCAGGACTCCCGGCATCATCCTGCGCTCTCCGCTCAGGAGGGTCTCCTCCATATCTATGATCCCGAAGACCTGATCGTCATTGGTCCCGAGTGGGAGATTGAACACCTCGCGGTCACTTATACCGGACACGGACCTGACGAGGGTGGTCTTGGCGGAACCCGTACCGCCTTGGATCAAAACGGTGTGTACATCGTCCGATACCAATGCCACGAGCAGAGCCCTCTTGGCCTCGTCCACTCCGATGATCGCGGGGAACGGGAAGTCTATGGTTCCGGAGTTCAGATGCTCTTGATCCACTTGTTCAGCTCCTCGGCATCGATAGTGGATTCCTGGAACGGGTTGCGTCTCATACGGTGTGTGAGGACCAGGTTGGCGATGCTTGCCACATCCTCCCTGATGACCGAAGTGCGTCCGTAGAACGCTGCATGGGCGGACGCGGCCTTCAGGAGGGTGATGTCCGCTCTGTGACCGTCCACTCCGAAGTACAGTGATGCTTCGACTGCCATCTTGAGTGCGTCGTCCTCCAGGACGATGTCCGCCATCCTCTCCTTGGCAGCTATGATGCGTTCCATGAGCTCCTCCTGCTGTGCTGCATAGGATTCCTTGAATGATTCGGGATCCTTCTCGAATTCAAGACGTCTTTTGATGACATCCATCCTGGATTCGACGTCCTTCTCGCTCTTGACATCCACGGCCATACCGAAACGGTCCAGTAACTGTGGTCTGAGGTCCCCTTCCTCGGGATTCATGGTTCCGACGAGGATGAACTTGGATGGGTGGGTGAAGGACACACCTTCCCTCTCTATGTAGTTCCTACCCATCGCGGCGGAATCGAGAAGGAGGTCGACGATATGGTCGTCCAAAAGGTTCACCTCATCGACATAGAGGATGTTACCGTTGGCCTTTGCAAGGACACCGGGTTCGAACTTCTTCCTTCCTGTCTTGATCGCATGCTCGAGATCCAATGTACCTGCCACCATGTCCTCGGTCGCACTTAACGGGAGTTCGACGACCTTCATCTTGATGTCCTTGAGTTCCAATTCCTCTCCGGAATCGATCTTCTCAAGGCAGTATGGGCACACATTGTTCTTTCTGGATACGTCACAATGGAATGGACAATCGGAGGCCTTCCTCTTGGGAAGGAGGTCGGCGAGGGCACGAACAGCGGTGGATTTGGCGGTCCCCTTCTCTCCTCTGATCAACACACCTCCGATGGAGGGGTTGATGACATTGAGGATCAGGGCGTTCTTCATCTCGTTCTGACCGACGATGGCTGTGAATGGGAAAATGAGGTCGGACATCCTCATTCCTCCAGGTTCTTGATCCTTTCAAGGGACTTCACGGCGATCTCCCATGATTTACAGTCCAGTTCGTCCTGGTCGAACTGTGGGAGCATGATCACCGTGTAATCTTCGTCTCCGGAGAATTTCAGTGGGAGGATGCGGAAACCCTCATCGTTGAACCCGTTCATCTTGGGATTGTTCACCACCGATGCACCATATCCGTTGGGGAAGCGGTAGATCTCGTGGAACCTATCTCCCTCCATGCATCCGCATTTACAATCAGCATTGAGGTCAACGACATACTGTTTGAACTCGGTCTTTCCATCCTTGTATCCCATTGTATCGATAGTATATCCTATTTCATTGATATAAAATGCTGGGTATTGGAATCAAGGTCATTTTGAAAATTCTGTGGATAAGGTAATTTCCATATGGTTTTTTCACTGTCTGGATATTATCAAATTCCTAGTCGTTTGAAGGAGACAGAGGCTATATATCCTATGTAACACGTAGGACTTTCTATGAAGTTAGGAATCATCGCATGTGATATCCTGAAGCCTGAGATTGAATTCCTGACTAAGGATGATCCGGATTTTGTTGTAAGGGAGTATCTCGAATTTGCTTTGCACGAGAATCCTCCCCGGATGCGTGAGGTCATCATCGAGACCGTGAACAAGTACGAGGGTCAATTGGATGTCGTGTTCCTCGGATATGCTACGTGCCAGTCGTTGGACGGAGTCATCGACGAGTTCAAGGTGCCAGCAGTCATGTTGAAGGGTGCTGACTGTATCGAGGTGTTGTTGACTACACAGGAGTACAATGCAGAGAAACGTAAGTGTGCTGGTACATGGTTCTCCTCTCCCGGTTGGGCATTGGAGGGCACCAACGGTCTGATCAAGGAGATGCATCTGGATTCCGTCGAGGGTGTGGACCCGCAGTTCTTCCTGGACATTCTCTTCGACTCATATCAGAGGTGTCTGTTCATCGACGACGGTATCGGAAACGAGGATCTGTATGAACAGAAATCGAAGGAGATGGCCGATCAGTTGAAACTCAAACACGAATGCAGGAAGTGCGGTCTCGAAGGGATCACGGTCAAGATCGAGGAGACCAAGGAATTGGCCAGAAAGCTGCTTGCAGAGTAAACACCAATGCGATTGTCCAATCGTGGCAATCGCTTTTTACATCATTGTGCCAGCGTCATCCTTGCAATCGGATGAGGGTTGTCTGGGATATTATGTCCGGACCGTTCCGGTGATGGGATCGGAACGATCCGGCAAGAATAGGATCAGATTTCGTCAAGGTCCATGTCGGGGTGGAACGTGACGCTGTTCTCACCGACACCGTTGACGAGGTTCTTGGAGAGCATACCCAGCTCGAGCCATGCTGCCTCGAAGACCGCGATGGGGGTAAGGCAGGGGACCGACAGTGTAGCCCTGATTTCGGGATCGACGACCTTGCTTCCAGCGAAGCTGACGACATCATCCATGGTGATCTCGGTGAGCTTTGCTGCATAATCTCTAACGTGAGGGCAATCGGAGACGATCTTCACTCCAAGGTTTCCGTCGTCCTTCATCCAAACGGTAACCTTGTTGGTCTTGTGACATGTCTTCATGTGTGCGACTACTGTGTTGGTCACGATATCTACCTGAATTTGGTATCCGCTTGTAAATAATATAAGGATGACGCTGGCTCTTTTCGGCAACAATATATCAACGAATATCGATAATCACATATGAGCCTCGTTACGGACATGTTGGACTACCTTAGGACCGTCGAAGGAGTCATAGACGTCTATGAGATGGACGACGAGATCTCCAATAACATCTGGGACATCGAGAAGTCGGTCAGGACTACCATTCGTAACGAATACAAGAATGTCGGATTCGATATCGCTATGCAGCGTAAGCATAGGATGTGCGTCTTCTATGACGACAGATATCTTTTCGGAAAGAGGTCCATCGTCAAGCTCATGTCATCCGACGGAACGATTATGGGCACATCGCTTCATCCGGACGAGATTCCGAAGTACAAGGATAGGGAGGACATAATCTGGATCTCTGAGGATTTCATCGTTTTCCCCGATATTGTCGGAAAGGGAGAGGAGGCGTTCGTACTGTATCCGATAGATATCCCAGAGATATCCGAGGTCCTGCCCGAATCCAAGAATGTCATAGGCACATCACCGACCATGTCCTCCGACCTGGCACTCAAGAACAGGTTTCAAAAGGAGAATGTTAGCGGAATATTCACGATGGTAATCGCATTTGACTGATTTCTGAAATCCGATCGGGTAAAAAGGAGTAAGTGGGGGAAGGCCCCACATTTCAAGCGTCCGGTAGGGATGCCTTACAGCTCTCGTACATCTTGTCGGTGGAGTATCTGTTGGCGAACTCCTCCTCCGCATCGATGAGCTTCAAAGCCACCTTGTCCGCGAGTTCCTGTGATTTGACCCTATAGATCTCCGGGTCACCTAATTTGGTGTCGATCTTACAGGCGTATTCGTATCCTGCCAGTTCGAACATCCATTTCATGTACTCCATGGGTTCCATATCCATGCTCTCGGCACCGCGGATCATCTCCTTGTCACAGAAGAATTCCTCCCAGTTCTCGGCCATCGCAGGGATGACGAACAGCTGTCCGGTGTGCTTCTTCAACAGTTTCAGATAGTTGGCTGTACCGCTGACTGCGACACCGACGCAATCGTCGCACACCTCTCCGTCACAACCGCGGAAGATGTGAACGGGTACGTTCAATTTGGACTCCGCCCACTTGGTAGGGTCCCAGAGCGCATTACCGCAAAGACCATAGTACAATGCGATACAGTCACAACTGTCACCGATGCGGAGGATGTCGTCCTCGACCTTCTCCTTGAGCTTCTCCGGTTCGGCGTGAAGTCCGAGACTGTTCATGTAGATGAGGATGTTGAACTCATCCTTGTTCAGGTTGTCCCTGACATGGAAGAACTCCTTCTCGGTGATGAGTTCATATTTCATACCTTTGGCATCCATCTTCCTCTTGATCGACACCGCAGGTTCGGTGTCCGCAAGGAGGATCCTCTTGGGCTGTGGGTCCGTGTACATACTGTACACCAGTTCATCTTCCAGAAGCGGGCAAGCGTCCACACACATGACACCTTTCTTGTCAACCATTCAACTCATCTCCGAATATAGAATCGATTTCTGTGATGTACATGTCATAGAACGGTAGTTCCTCCCTTCTGACAACCTCCTCGATCGTATCGAGCATGTCCGTTCCGACCTTGCCTATGAGTAGGGAAAGGAATGGGGTCATGATCCCCATTCCTTCTCTCAGACCCTTGTCCGTCCTAATCATGGATCCAAGTCCACCATAGATGAAGGATAGTGCGGAATCAATGTCGATATCATCGGGCATATCGACCCTTGAACTCCATTCCTTCGCCATGGTTGATATGAGCATCATCACGGAATCCGTGCGGAACATCTGACCCAAGAGGCGGGACATGCATTTGGAACTGGAGGTTGTATGCAACAGGAATGCGGGAGGGAGGAGTACGTTGAGACGCGGGTCTCCAAGTTCCCTCGCGATCCTGGAGGATCTGCACATGATGTCTCCGATGAATCCTTCGGATATCATGAGGAGGATGCCCTCCTTTCCGTTGATGACGTAGTAGATGCTACCGCTATGGAGCCCGGTCGCATCCTGTATCATGCGCATCGTCGTTTCTTCGTATCCGTTCCTGAGGAACAGTTCGATCGATCTGGAAGTGATCGTCAACAGTTTGTCCTCGTTGTTCTTCTGTGCCATGTCATCACTTGAACAAGTTCAATAAGGTCATATTACTATTTGAACTTGTTCAACACAGGTTTGTATCAAACTAGGGGTAGATGGCTCATTATCACAATTTAACGATATAAAAAAATCAAATTGTAAAAGTTTTATATCGTTAACTCTATGTATTATCGATGAAGGAACTCGTGCGTGAGAGGTATTTGTCCAAAATCAGGCCATTCTATCATGATGATGGTATGATCAAGGTTATGACTGGGGTGAGACGTTGTGGAAAGTCAACGATCATGTCTCAGATCATGAACGAACTGATCACAGAGGGAGTCGAACCCTCAAGTATCGTCTACCTTGACTTGGATTCTAAGAGATATAGGAGAATCAAAGAATTAGACAAGTTGGAGCAGATCATCGATGAGCTTGTGGGAGATTCGGGCGCATTGAGTTATCTTTTCATCGACGAGGTACAGAACGTCAATGGCTTCGAATCCCTGGTGAATGCATATCGTAACGATGGCGTATCCGTATTCATCACCGGCTCCAACTCATATCTCTTAAGTGGGGATCTTGTGACCAAATTGACCGGGCGCTATATCGAATTCAGGATTATGACATTCTCGTTCAGCGAGGTCCGTGAATTCCATATGATCAACGATCTTCCTTTCGATAGACACAGCGAGTTCAATAATTACCTGAAGTATGGCGGATATCCCAAGATGTTCGAATACACCAATATTGAGGAGAAGTTGCTCTATCTACGTTCAGTGATCGCAGAGACCATAGGAAAGGATATACTTCAATCCAGAAAGGTACGCAATCGTGCACTATTGAATAAGGTCCTGAATTACCTCATATCCTCGCCTGCGATAGAAGTGTCATCACCATCCATCGTCCGTTATTTGAGATCCGACGGTATTAAGACCTTGCCCAATACAATCAATGGATATTTGGAATTGATTTTCTCCAGCAAGGTAGCGATCAAATGTGAAAGGTACGATATCCATGGGAAGAAGTCTTTGAAGACTCTGTACAAATCCTATTTGGCAGATCCTTCGATACATTCATCCTATCCAAGCTCCAGAAACAACCTGATGATCGGTCATCTGATCGAGAATATCGTATTCAACGAGTTCCTTTCAAGGGGTTATGATGTCTCGGTTGGTAAGCTCTCCGGAGGAGAGATAGATTTCGTTGTATCCCATGGTGACAGAACAGCATATGTCCAGGTCGCGTATCTGATGCCGAATGATGAAACGATCAAGAGGGAATTCGAACCGTTGTTGAGGATCAGGAGTGGATTCCCAAAATATGTAATCTCCATGGATCCTGTCAAAATGGATCGCGACGGTGTAAGGATGTTGAATCTATTGGATGATTTCCTATTGGGTGACGGATTCACGTTGTAATTAACGATATAAAAAAATCAAATTATAAAAGTTTTATATCGTTAACTGACCAAAGACTGCATGTATTCGCGCATCTCGATCATATCTCCGAACACATGATGGGATATGGGTCCGGTCTCATCGTCGGGTTCGGTGAGGTCGGGGATGTATACGACCTCGCAACCGGCCGAATACGCACTTCTCAAACCGTTGGGGGAGTCCTCCACTGCCATACATTCGGAAGGTTCACAACCGACACATTCGCAGGCGTGGAGGTACACATCCGGTTTCGGTTTACCTATGGGCACCATCGCGGTACATACGATCTCGTCGAAGAGGTGTTTGATGCCCAACATCTCCAAGTACGCATTGGCACGGACGGGTTGTGTGGCCGTGGCGACCGCGGTCCTGATACCATTGTCCTTCAGGAACGTGAGCATCT
>JAFVZR010000156.1 GCA_017508065.1 Candidatus Methanomethylophilaceae archaeon | reverse complement strand
GGATATGCTGGAAATGCCCAACCCATCCGCGACATCCAATATCCCATCCACTTCGTTGGGATCGAACTCAGGGGAGATCGGACGCCCGAGTATCACAGCCTTGTCAGATACGTCGCGCAACATGCGTACGCCCTCGACACCGCCTTCCCTGAAATCTATGAAATGGGTCACCGGATCACAGAGGGCATCGGCATAATCGCGCATACTCACCATTACCTCGTCTCTTGAGGTGGACCTTAGATACCTATGCTTCAAACCGTTCGGAGGTGCCACAAGTTCCTCCAGAGTATATTTCCTATCAAGAACGAGACCGGCATCACCTATGTGGGTATGCCCATCGATGACAGCGGCGGAGATCTCGCCTATATGGACAGGCGGTTCCGGAGGTTCTCCTGAACCCATCTCCTTTAGGATTCCGTCCTCGACCCCGATGTAACCGATGAATGGGTCTTCGGACCATATGCGCCCAGAGTAATACTCCATCGTACATCTCTAACACGTCAATAGTTTAAAGGATATCTCTGACTGAACCGACATTCCACGTATGTGGGCACACATTTACGAAACAGCATGGTTTTTTATCAAAAATCGTGACAATTACGGTTATATATCATTATTTTAATTCACAGATTAGAGGTTTCCATCATGCCTACTATCAAAGCAGACGACTGTGTCGGATGCGGCGCATGTGTGGATGCTTGCCCTCAGGACGCAATCACCGTTGATGACATCGCAGTCATCGACGCTGACGCATGTGTCGAATGCGGAGCATGCATCGACGAGTGCCCCTCTGGCGCTATTGTAGAGTGATCGGGTCCAAAAGACCCACACAAAACCCTTTTCAGATTTTGTCATTGTTTTGATATCGTTGAATCTGCGGACGTTATCCTATTGGCCATATCATATGTCAGCATAGGGTAATATATCAGGCAATACCACTGCTCGAATACGGCTCACGCTAATATCCCATGATTGACTGGCACAGTTCAAAGAAGAATCATGCCCAATAGGGCTTCTTGACGAACTTGTACGCACTGTTACAGGCAGTGGCAGCCTCTCCGCATGCGGTGATGATCTGCTTGTACTTACCCTCGTAATCAACGACGTCTCCGCAAGCGAAGATCCCGGGCCTGTTGGTCTTCATATCGAAGTCGACCTTGACCAATCCGCTCTTGGTGAGTTCAATTCCCCATGTATCGAGATCTCCGAGGTTGGCAGAGATACCGATGTTGATGACGACGAGATCCGCCGGTATATCGATGGTCTCCTCTCCCCTCTTAATGGTGACAGACTCGACACAATCGGTTCCGTTGACACTGACAAGAGTTGCGGACATCTCGGTCTTTACACGGCTCTTCTCAAGAGTCTTCACAGTGGTCTCATCCGCCCTGAAGACATCCTTCCTGTGGACCAGGGTCGTATCGGTAACGGTTGCGGCGACCAATGCCATATCGATTGCACTGTTTCCGCCTCCGAACATGACGACCTTCTTACCAACGATCTCGGCCTTAGGGGGCAGAACGTACTCGAGTCCCTTACCCTCCAACTCATCCTCACCGATTGCACCCATCTTCTTGGGCTTGAACATACCCATTCCGATGGCAATGATCACAGACTTGGTGGTGTACTCCGCGACGTTGGTCTTGATGATATAACACTCATCACCGTTCTCGATGGTCTCGACCTTCTCACCCTCGTGGATGTCGCACTCCAAGGATTCTGCCTGCGCATAGAGCTTATCAGAAAGCTTCCTTGCCTGAATGGTCTCGAATCCAGGATAATTGTGGATACCTTTCTCAGGATAGAGGCTGAGCAACTGTCCGCCGACCTTAGACGCATCGAGGATCAAAGTCTTCATGTCCCTGGTCCTAGCGTAGATTCCTGCGGTCAAGCCTGCTGGCCCTGCTCCTATGATGGTGAGATCGTAACACATCCTTTCCGCGTATACTATTAAAATATATATAGGTACGTCGGATTCCTGTTCGTTTATGAGCCAGTATCTTACGAAATTCGTAAGAAATAATTAAAATTCTACGAATAAGGCATTTTGGCCACGAAATACGGATTTTGAAGAATGTTCTAACCCATAACTAGTTTGATATAGTGTAGAGCCATATCCACCCTTATGGCAATAGCAATGACAGAATTCCTGATCCTCATCGGATGTGGAGTGGTCTACCTTGGTGCGCTCGTCGCATACAACAAGTTCGGAAAGAAGGCAGAGTAAATCTCCTTCCTACCGACATTTTTGTTTCCAAATAACTGCTACTCGTTTTTGAGTAGCGGTTCTAGGAACGCTTATTTACCAATAACAAAATGTTACTAATGGTGTAACAAATGGCAATACCCGCAGCAGTTATGGATTTACTTAAGCGCCCCGACACAACCAAGCTCCTCGTCACCGCATGCAAGTGCGGACAGCCCCACGCAATCGTTTGCGGAAGCATCATCCCCATCGACGAGAACACCGTCGGTGTCGGACAGGTCCTCATGCAGAAGACTGTTGAGAACATGAAGGACAACTCCAAGGTCTCCATCGAGGTCCTTGACGGAAAGGCAGCATACGAGCTCCGCGGAGAGGTCATCGGTGCACAGACCGAGGGACCTGGACTCGAGCAGATGAACGCAATGCTCGGAAAGATCGGACTCAAGGCATCCGCACTCTGGACTTTCAACATCAAGGAAGTCTACGACGAGTCTGCCGGACCCAACGCCGGAAAGAAGATCGCATAAAACTGTAAAGGTGGCTACGGCCACCATCAACGTTTTAATCATCGTCGCTGATGCTCCGACGTGAAATTGGGCATCGGTTTCTATTCATGGGGTACCATCATAGTCGGTGCGATACTGGCACTTGTAGGATACCTCCTATGGTCCAACGAAGTGACGTCCCCAGGAGTGCTGTGCATCGCAATAGGGGCAGGTTTTGTACTGCTGGGACTCATGATCATCATGACGAACATGATGATGACCATGTCCGTGGAAAACATACAGAACGTTAAGGGTAAGAGGGGCGGACCCCTCTAACCACGTTTACTCCGAAGAGATCGAATCCTTCTTGGTCTTCGAAATTTCGGCCTCAGCGGCCTGGTCGGACTCGCTCTTACCTTCGATGGCCATACGGATCTCCTCCGGAGAGGGGATTGGTCCAAGGACGTCCTCGGGACGACCGACCGCCTCCTCGATGTCCGCACGATCTGCTATCTGCCTCTCAGGGACCTCATTGCTAGCTCCCATGTACGAGGAGATTCCATCGACGATCTTCGTCAGTTCCATCGGGAAGTAGATCTTGGAAGATTGACCATCTCCAACACTCTTGAGAGTCTCCATGGAAAGCACGGCAAGTGCCTTCGAATCCAGGGACGATGCTCCTACGGAAGTGAGACGGAGTTTCTGTGCCTCTCCCTGCGCTTCGAGGATAGTAGCGAGACGTTTACCCTCTGCCTCGAGGATCATGGACTGTTTCTTACCCTCTGCCTCGAGGATGGCTGCGGTCTTCTTTCCTTCGGCTTCAAGGATGGCTGCACGCCTTCTCCTCTCAGCGGACGTCTGCTCCTCCATCGATTCCTTGACCCTCTGTGCGGGATCCGCCTCACGGATCTCAACCGTCTCGATCTTAACACCCCACTTGTCCGTGGACTCGTCGAGGATATCCCTGAGCTGGATGTTGATCCTCTCTCTGTTGGAAAGGATCTGATCGAGCTCCATCTCTCCGATGATCGACCTGAGAGTAGTCTGTGCCAGATATACGGTCGCAGTCCTGTAGTCGGTGACCTCGAAGAATGCGTTCTTAGGGTCGGTGACCTTGATGTAGACGATAGCATCCACATTGACAGGGGAGTTGTCCTTGGTGATGACCTCCTGACTGGGGACATCGAGGACCTGCGTACGAAGGTCCATCTTGACGACCTCGTTGACGATTGGACAAACGACATTGAGTCCCTGATTGAGGATCCTCACATACTTTCCAAGCCTCATGTAGACGGCTTGCTCATACGGCTGTATGATCTTCACACCGCTGAGAACGACGATTATGACGGCCAACAACAGGATGACCGCAAGAATAGGGATTATTACACTCATGTTATTCCTCCGTGCATTCCTCTACAACCACATGTACACCTTCTGCGGATACAACTATCACGGACTTGCCCTCATCGATGGGTTTCAATGATCTGGCACTCCAAATCTCAGAGCCGATCTTCACCTTCCCTTTGATGTTATCGGCAGTGGTTTTGACCGTGACGATACCTTTCTTTCCTATCAGTCCATCAGAAACTGCTATGGACGGAGGTTCCGGCTCACCCAGTTTCCGATATACAAATACGGTTATGATCGAAGATATCAGACCCACGACCAACATAGTGATGGGTGCCCAAATGCTGAAAAGATAGTCGGGGAAGAAGTATCCGAAGAGACCCAGCGCTACCAATACGGTACCGGGGATAATCATATAGACTCCCGGACTGAACGCCTCTCCGATAACCAGTAGTGCACCGACTAGGATGATACAAAGTGCAATTGTGGTCGGTTCCATGAATCCATATTGTTCTGGTAATATATAGGGGTGAGTTTTCACTGATTCCAAGGTCGACTGTACGGATTCCGTTCCAATTCCCTGTTCCACCTATTGGACAGGATGAGTGCATCTATCATCCCGTAGAACCATGAGATCAATCCGAAAAGTAACATTATCGTCAAAGTGGTGATAACCAGAACTATCAGGCCTCTGGCCACTTTCTCCATATAGATCTGACCTGCACCAGGAATGAAGAATGCGAGCACCAATGCGAGCACAGGACTCTTCCTGGAGACCTGTGCCCGATCGGCCGGCGAGGATTGCATTGACTTCATCATCGATGCTCCACAGGATGCACAGAAGTTGTTGGATTCCTCGTTGAAAGTACCACAATGGACGCAGAACACCGAATCACCACAATAATAAAAGGAAATTTGAGTGAAAGGGTTTAAGACGTCGTTAACAGGGCTCAGAAAAGACTGCGCCTGCTTTCGCGCCTACCGTTGCCTTCGGGCTTGTGCTTCTGGAAGCAATCCCTGCAGTAGACGGGCTTACCCTCGGTCGGCCTGAAGGGGACCTGGCACTCGCTACCGCACTCAGCACACGTTGCAGAGAAGAACTCTCTGTCCCTGGACTGGCGGCGGTCGCCATACCTTCCACGGGAGTTGTTTTCCCTGGCAGGCTTATGTTTAGCGAAGCAGTCTCTGCAGTAGACGGGCTTACCCTCGGTCGGCTTGAAAGGCACGTCGCACTCGTTTCCGCAGTCTGCGCATGTCGCCTTGAAATACTCTCTAGGTCTCTCTCCATATGCCATATAGATACCTTAGCGCTCTTATCCGAGTCCTACTAATTAAACTCGCGCATACGAACAGTAATGGCGCACATCACTATGGCCGTTAATAGTCCGAACACGAACAGTCACGAGTTGCTACTGTCCAAAAGATCCACAACAGGGGAGGCAACGGCTTCGGAATCCGATGAATCTGGAATGACATCCTTCTCATTGAGATCGTCAACGACCCAGCGGATCAGGGACTCCAACTCCTTCATCACGTTGGCCTTGGAAGGTTCGTACCACTTCAAATTGTCCCTCTCGTTGTAGATACGGACCTGCATCGTACGAATCGCGCTGACAACATTGTTGAATGTCCTCATGGACACACTTGATCTCGGAGCGATCGAATCACGATAACGGATATCGAGGTAGACGATGCTCTTGTCCATGAATTTGTCGAATGACCTCTCATCAGGGAACACCGGTATGGAAAGGATGTACCTCTCCTTCCTCTTCAACTCCGGATATCTGGATATTATAGAGGTCAAACATTCCTTGATGTTTTCCCTCATCGGACCCTCCACCTGCCCATATATCCTACGAAGTGCTGGCACATCCTCATCCGTAGCGACCCTGCTCATACGCATCGCTGCATTTCTGAATTGGACGCCGTTCTTATGTTCAAGAATGTCGAACAGCTCCTTCTTAACGGCCTCCGCATCTTTCAATGCGGTCAGATAGGAGACACATGCATCACTAACGGAACTAACGTCCGAATAACGCATGTTCGTGACCTCCCTCAAAGCGGATGGGTCACGCAACTCCATCAACAGCAAGATGGTCTCCGCACGAACACTATGGACACTATGATCCAGACCTTCCTTCTTCAGGATATGGTAGAAAGAGCGGTCATATGACTTCAGAAGGAATCTGTCATCGCGGATTGCACCGCGCTTGCCCCGTTCAACGAGTCTGGAACATTCTATGAAACGCTCCAAATAATCCAATTCGCTGACGGGCAAGGCGATCCATCCTTCACGCTAAACGGTTTGAGGAACGGATCATTCCTCGTCGATCAACTCGTCTCTGGAGTTGAGGGCGTCCTTGAGGTACCTGATCTCGTCTCTAGAGAGAGTCACACCCTTTCCCATCTTGCTACCATCAGGGGACCACTCACGGATGTCGTATTTGGGATCCCTGTGGTTCCAGCTGATGAGACAGAGTTTCTTGTTCCATCCCTTGTTGGACGTGGAGAGGACAGCGATCTCCTCAACTACCTCATAATCGAAAGGTTCCGGCATTTCTTACACCTACAATCGCGATATAACTTTTATTATAAAAATATATTATTCTTTAAAATAAGGGAAAATTCAGATAAAATTTGCATCTGGCACATTGGATTATTGATTCCCAAATCCACACTGTTCGACACATGTCGACCAAAGAGTATATATATGGTACATGTAAAACTGGCTATATGGAGTTCTTCAACAACACCAAGAATTTTGGACTTATGATTACAGTCCTTGCAGTCATTGACATCGTCCTCGGTGTCATTGGAATTGTCAACGGAGGATTCAGCATTGGAGCACTCGGAGGAATCCTCGCCCCCGCAGTCATGATCCTCGCAGGAATAGCCATCTTCACACAGACCAACGGCGGAATCATCAGCTTCGCATTCCCCGAGGGATCCCGTTCCAAGTTCGGAGCACTCACCGGATTCATCTTTGCAGTCGGACTCTCCAACATCCTGACTCTCAACATCGGCGGAATCATCCTCGGTATCCTGATCCTTGTTGTCGGATGGGTCATCACCAACGACTCCAAGACCTTCCTCGATTCAGTCGTCTGGGTAGTCCTCATCATCCTGTTCGCACTCATCGCAATCTCCAGCATCCTCGCTGTATTGTCCGGTAGCATCATCGCAATCATCTCCGGAGTATGCAGTGCGATCCTCTACCTGACTGCATTCCTTTACCTCCTTGACCCCGAAGTCAAGAAGAAACTTGTCTGATACCACATCAGCAAGTCAAAAACCCCTTACCCTTTCTTTATGCTCCTTTATATACGTGCACGGTATTGGATGAGTACTGTTTGACGACAGTTAGGTGAAAAAAGAGATGCACTCACAACCCAATATCATTACGACAGAGGCCTAAATATGGACATAATGGTCACATTATCCATTGTCGCAATGGCCATACTTGTAACTCTGTCCGGAATGTTCTCCGCGACGGAGACTTCTTTTACAAGCGTCAATAAGATCAAGCTCAAGAAGATGGAGGAAGAAGGCAACAAGAAGGCCACTAAGGCACTCGGTCTGCTTGAGGACTACGACAAGTTGCTCACCACGATTCTTGTCGGTAACAACCTCGTCAACATCATGTCCTCGTCCCTCTGTACGTTCATATTCACCGAAGCATTCGGTACGAAGGGAGTCGCAATGGCCACAATCTTCATGCTCGTGGTCATCCTGGCAATCGGAGAGATCACTCCCAAATCACTCGCTAAAAGCTCCCCGGAGAAGTTCACTCTGTTCTTCACACCGTTCATATCATTCGTGGGCAAACTGTTCACGCCAATAACCCTGATATTCAGGAAATTCTCATCCACTGTGAGCAAGTGTGCGAACCAAGGAGAAGAGGCCCCTACCCTTACCGAAGAAGAGCTCATGCTCATGGTCGATGAGATCGAGGAGGAGGGAGAACTCGAAGAAGCGGAGAGCGACCTCATCAAATCCGCCATACGCTTTGATGATAAATGTGTCAGCGAGATACTTACTCCCCGTGTGGACATCGTAGGTATCGAAAAGAACGCATCCATGGAGGAGGTCAAGACACTCTTCATCCGCAGCGGATTCTCCAGACTTCCCGTCTATGAGGATACGGTCGACAAGATCATAGGAGTCGTGTACTCCAAGGACTTCTATGAAAAGTACTTCAGATCCGCCGACGGAGGAATACAGAGCATCATAAGACGCGTAAGATTCATCCCCGAATCCACATCCGTCGCAACAGCACTCACGGAGATTCAGAAGTCCACCGTACAGATGCTTGTGGTCATCGATGACTACGGAGGTACGATCGGTATCGTCTCCTTAGAAGACGTCCTGGAAGAACTCGTAGGAGAGATCTGGGACGAAAGCGACGAGATCGAGTACGATATCATCAGAGACGGTGACGGAAGCTTCGTTGCGAAAGGCGATGCAAACATCAACAACCTCATGGAGGAAATCGAGAGGAAGTTCGATCTGGAGGAATATGATGGATCCACAATAGGCGGATTCATACAGTACAAACTTCAAAGATCACCCATCACGGGAGACACAGTCTCTGTAGATAACATCCACATGACCGTCACCTCCATCAGGAACAGACGTATCAGATACGTCAGAATCACTGTTGAGAGTCTTGAGGAAACAGACCCCGAAGATAATTCCTGAAGACCTCTACAGCAACCTCTTTCCTCGCAGGATGCGACATGATCTTCGCGGTGAGGGATATAACATCCCCGCCGTGACAGATCTCATATTCTCCGCATACTGCTTTCTGTTTATCGAACCTCACATAGAACACACAATCATCGTCTATCCTGTCCTCGACACCATCTAGAAGCTGTAAGGCTATATCCTTACCCAATGTGTTGAACAAGGTCGCATATTCCTTATTCTTGGTAAGGTTCGCATCGATGACAGTCAATGGATTGTTATGAAGGCCTTCGGAGATGTCAATGTCCAATTCCTCCGCACCGGTCATACCGGATACCACATCGCAGATGAGATCCTCATCCTCCGTTGCGTAACAGATTGCCTTGACCTTTATCCAATGGAAGTTCGATGCCATAATCGCCCATGGGTGAACGATATTATAACCATTACCAGAAGGTACTATAGAAAAGTATATATCTAATAGTGTAATGCTCGGATTACACACGCGGGCCCGTAGCTTAGCTTGGTTGGAGCGCCCGGCTGATAACCGGGAGGTCTCGAGTTCAAATCTCGTCGGGCCCACTATCATTCTTCACCGCGTTTTGTTTCTAAGACGATTCTGTCGTTGTATATCCCACTTTCGATTCTCGTCGACAATGTGATACCGAACGTCCAATTCAAAGACAAATAGAAGGTGACCGGCCACCCTTCACGGACAGGCCGTAAGAGGTTTTGTTAATGGAAGATTTTACGATCAGTCGTCCTTGTGACAGGTGCACTCGTCACCACAGTCACACTCGCCGTCCTCACAGTCGCAGTCGCAATCATCATCGCAACAGCATCCTCCGAAGACTGCCTCCTCGTACTCCTGGATGAAGTCCTGTGCTCCCATCCACTCGATGACAGCGACATAGAAGCTGACTGTAGCTGCTGCAAGCAACACGAGTCCGAGAATGACGTACATGAACTCCGCATCTGCAAGATCGAATCCGAATCCGACGAAGGAGAAGATCGCGAAGAGTCCGTTGATGATCGCAAGGTCGAGGTAGCCCTCCCTGAATCCCATGAATGCGACGATTGCAAAGAGAGCGAGGAATGCAAGGGCGATCATCATTCCCTCAGAGGTGTATGCAACGTATCCGCAGACGGATACGAGGATGAAAGTGAATCCCTCGGTGAGGAACGCCTTATAGAGGCAGATGAATCCGGCAAGGATTCCGATGATGCATGCAAGGAAGGGGAGGGATCCCATGTAGGAGTACTCCATGAACTCCAAGATACGGTCAAGGGTGAACACTCCGAGAAGGAGTGCGATGAAACCAACGAGGAGGAATCCTCCGATCGTTGCTGCAAAGTCAGATTTGTTATTGTTGAACATTAGTTCCACCTTACCACCCTCTATACATTATAGACTTAAACTCTTGCTAACTGTGGACAAAAGCAAACGTGGATATCGTACGGGACAACAGACGAATCTGTACAGAGATCGTATACCGTATACACACAATTATTATTATACAGTAACATTAAGGGACTATGAAAATCACACTTGTACAATCCAGAGGTGTCGTGGGCGATACCAAGGTGAACTACTTCAAGGCGAAGATGAGAATCAGCAATGTGGAATCCGACATCTTCGTATTTCCCGAAATGTACATGAGCGGGTATGTGAAGGATGTGAAGAGTGTGAACTTCCCAACCATGAAGGTATTGGCGATCGACCCCCTGAAGGAACTTTCGCACTACAGTGGCGCAACCGTGATCTGTGGATGCCCGACAAAGAACGATGATGATACGTACTCCGATTGTGCACTCGTCGTGGACGGAAGGAAGACGTACACATATGCCAAGATGGCGCTCCGTGCCGACAACGTGACCGATGAGACTGCCAACTATGTCCCAGGTTCCGAGCCCGTCATCATTTCCAGAGGCGGACTGTCCTTCGGATTGACCGTTGGTCACGACATCATGATCAGCGACCTCTGCAGATCCTATTCGGAGAATGGAGCGGATATGATCATCTGTATCGCCGCACTCACTGCAGAACAGATGGGACCATTCATGAAGATCGCAAGAGCCAGAGCGATTGAGTTCTCCATCCCCATACTGGTGTGCAACATGACCGGAAACGATAGCGGTACGGAGATGGGAGGATTGAGTGCCCTGATAGGTATCGACGGAGAATACATCGAGAGTTGCACATCCGGAAGTGATGTACGCGAGATCAGGCTCGATCCCGAGGAGATCAAGGCACTGACCGCTGCACGTATGACAATACCCAAGTTCGATATGTCCGAACACAGGATAATCGAGATGGAAACGGTCGAAGCGGATCCGAACTCTCCGGCCTGCCCATTGTTCGGTTGAAACCACTATTGCCCTCCCAAACTGTTGGAGAGGGCTCTTTTATACCAACTATGCACTAACAGGTGACATGTTCACCCCAAACGAAGGACAGCAACTGTTCATTGAAGCTCAGAAGTATGAATCCGGAGACGGTGTAGAGAAGGACTTGACCAAAGCCGTAGAGCTGTACACCAAATCGGTCGAATTGGAATTCGTACCGGCGATGGATCGCCTCGGCGAGATGTACATGAGCGGAACTGGAGTGGACAGAGACCATGCCAAAGGTAGGGAACTCTTCAGGAAGGCGTCCGACCTGGGAAGTGCCGAGGGCACATTCAATCTCGGAATGATCTACTGGGGAGGATACGGTGTCGAGAAGGATCCGGAACTAGCACTCCGTATGTTCGCCCATGCTGCCGAGAAAGGACATGTCGGCGGAATGGTGGAGATCGGTATGATGTACTTCTATGGGGATGGAATCGAACAGGACATCGATACCGCCATCAAATGGTTCGCAATGGCAGCGGAACGTGGAGAACCTGTGACTCAATTCAAGATCGGTTACCTTTACGAGGAAGGCGTAGGATTCGAAAAGGACCTTCGTGCTGCATTCGGATGGTATCTCAAATCCGCCGAACAAGGCATCCCGGAAGCCCAGTTCAAGGTTGCATCGTTCTATCATGACGGAATCGCTGTGGAGAAGGATGACAAGGAGGCCCTGAAATGGTACACTTTGGCCGCACAGGAACTGCCTCCTGCCATGTTCAACCTCGCCACCATGTACTATCTCGGAGAAGGTACGGATGTCGATATGGAGAAGGCCTTCGGACTCTACCTCGAAGCGGCCAGACAGAACGATCCGGACGCCCAGTTCAGAGTAGGAAAGATGTACTTCGAAGGCAAGGGCACTGAAGAGAATCAGGAGGAGGGTCTCACCTGGTTCAAGGTAGCGGCATCCAATGGCAACAAATGGGCAGCCGAGATCATTGCCAAGATAAATGGGAAAGTGCCCCCAGAAGCCTGATGCTCCAGGAGCTTGAAAATGGCGGTCAGTAGAACAGTTCACTCTCCGCCCTTATCACCTCACTGTTCACGTTGGAGCGAAGTGTCTCCAAACTCTGGGACACACGTCCCAGGTTCGACTCCACCTCATCGGCCACCAAGGTAATCACATCCCTCAGTACGGCCAATGCCTCGTATTCTCTTTCGGTTACCTGGTATGACATATCGGCTGCCATACTTTTTCATCCAACATCCCAAAATATAATCTCAAAACATTACAGTTAATCATTTAATAACATTAATAACGTAAATAACAATTATAACATTTATAACATTATTATAATTAAATATCCAAAAATTATACGTTAAAATGGGAGAATCATGAAAAGCTCTAGGGAATTGATGGAACTTTTCTTACCGTACATCGAAATGTACGGTCCAAACGAGGCGAAAACGGGAATCAAAGGGATCAGATCCGATGCACCAAAGGAATCCATCGAAGCATTCTTGCTTTGGTACAGGGACAACCACCGCTACGACAGCGGTCGTATGATGAATCCCGATGACAAGCGTCTGCAAACACTGATCATAGATATCACGAACAGCGATGAAGATGAAAAAGATCTTGAAAAAGAGGCTCAAATCATTAGCTGTCGTAGTTGTTTCAGTCCAGCATAACCGTTCAAAAACACCATAAAATCATAGTCGTTCTTAATGAACGATTATGTACAATGGTGTACGAAAGGATATTAACTATCACCATCACTCTTTCATTTTGGTATATATGAAAACGGATTTGGAAATCGCAAGAGAAGCCAAAGTAAAGCCAATCGGAGAGATCGCAGCCAGCATCGGAATCGACAACGATGACCTCTATCCGTATGGAAAGCACGTTGCAAAGATCCCTGTAGAGGCACTTGCCAAATATGACAAGGGCAAGAAGGGAAAGCTGATCCTCGTCACCGCAATCACCGCAACCCCCGCAGGTGAGGGAAAGACCGTCACCAGCATCGGACTTATCCAAGGACTCAAGAAGATCGGAAAGAACGTCGTAGGTGCACTCAGGGAGCCGTCCCTCGGACCCACATTCGGTGTCAAGGGAGGAGCTACCGGAGGAGGCTATTCCCAGGTCTACCCCATGTGGGACATCGACCTGCACTTCACCGGTGACATCCATGCGGTTGGTGCTGCGCACAACCTCCTCTCCGCACTCGTGGAGAACCACATCAGAGCTGGAAACGAGCTCAACATCGACCCCACCCAGATCACACTCAAGAAGACCATGGACATGAACTGCCGTGAGCTTCGTAACATCGTCGTCGGACTCGGTGGAGGAAGGAACTCCGGAGGAGTCCCTCACGAGAGTGGTTTCCTGATCACTTCCGCATCCGAAGTGTCCGCAATCCTTGCACTGTCCAAGGACAGAGCAGACCTCAGGAAGAGACTTGCCGGAATCGTCGTCGGATACACCTTCGACGGAAAGGCAGTCACCGCAGGAGACATCGGAGCAGTCGGTTCCATGATGGTCCTTCTCAAGGATGCTATCAACCCCAACCTCGTTCAGACCCTTGAGGGTGTCCCCGTGTTCATCCACGGATTCCCCTTCGCCAACATCGCACACGGTGCCAACAGTATCATCGCCACCAGGGCAGCAATGACCCTTGGAGACTACGTGGTTACCGAGGCAGGATTCGCAGCCGACCTTGGAGCAGAGAAATTCATGGACATCGTCTGCAGACAGGGTGGATTCTCACCTGATGCGACCGTCATCGTCGCATCCGTCCGTGCACTCATGACTCACGGCGGAGGAGACATCAAGAACGAGGCCACCATGACCCCAGAAGCACTCGTGAAGGGATTCTGCAACCTTGACAAGCACGTCAAGAACATGCAGTCCTACGGAGTACCCGTCGTTGTCGCGATCAACCGCTTCCACAACGATACCGAGGAATGTCTCGACCTGATCAGAAAGCACTGTGACGAGATTGGAGTCAAGGTCGCAATGTCCGATGTGTTCGCAAAGGGTGGAGAGGGAGGTATCGAACTCGCCAACACCGTCGTCGATGTCCTCGAGAACACCAAGGCAAACTACAAGCCCCTCTACGACCTGGAATCCTCTGTCGAGGATAAGATCAAGGCCATCGCTACCAACATCTATGGTGCCGATGGCGTCGTATTCTCCGCGAAGGCGAAGAAGGCGCTTGCCAACATCGAGGAGAACGGACTCGGAAACCTTCCGATCTGTATCGCAAAGACTCAGGCATCCATCTCCGACAACCCCAAGCTCAAAGGAGCACCCACTGGATGGGAGCTCACTGTCAGGGAAATCTACGTCTCTGGAGGAGCAGGATTCATCGTCCCGGTCTGTGGTGACATGATGCTCATGCCCGGACTCGGTAAAGTCCCCGCAGCGATGGGTATCGACATGGACGCCGATGGAAAGATCATCGGTCTGAAGTAAACCAGAAATATGGTCTGATGTCGTTTTAGGCATCAGACCACCTACTTTTCTAAAATCGTAAGTTTTATATCATACATCCCATGAGTTATATTATAGGGATAGGGATGGATGGAGAGTACTACGTAGGAATCGATTTGGGGATGATCAATTCTGTCATGGCATTCACTGATGCCGATGGAACCATATCCATCCAGAGATGGGAGAAAGGTCACACCAAATTCCCATCCGTCGTCCTTTTGACTCCGAACAGATCCTATGCAGGACAATTGGCACTCGATCGTAAGTTCTACGAGGACAGATACCATTTCGAGAATTGTTTCAAACGTATGATGGGTACCACACACAAACAGAGGATCTACAATGTGGATTACACCCCCACAGAATTGTTCTCGATGATCCTCCACAAGATGATCCGTACGTTCGAAGAGGAACACAATCACAAACTCGAAAGAGCAGTCCTTGCGGTCCCGGCCGATTTCGGAGATGCAGAGAGGGAGGCGGTCATGAAGGCCGCATACCTTGCAGGAATCAAAGAGCCAAAGATCATCAATGAATCCAATGCAGCTGCGATATCCTATCGTCACGATACCACTGATTTCATCGGTAAGGCTGCGATCTACGACATCGGAGGAGGTACTTTCGACGTTACCATCATGGACATCCATGAGAACGGATTCGATGTTCTCTCCAACGAAGGAAGCAAATTCCTTGGAGGCCGCGATTGGGACCTTCAGCTCGCATCCATCATCCAGAAGAAGATCATCGCCAATGCTGGATTGACCCCCAAGGATATCGATAATGACAGTGACCTCCGTAGACGCATCCTCTCAGAAGCTGAGCGTCACAAGATCATCCTGGACAGAGTGGACAAGTCCAAAGGAGCGCTGCTCGTACGTGGAAAGTACATCGGATTCGAGATCTCCAGAACGGAATTGGACAATGCAACTGTCGAACTGGTCTCCAAGACCATCAAAATGACCAATGATGCCATCAGGGCCGCAGGTCTTACCCCTAACACACTCGATAGGATAGTATTGGTCGGCGGACCATCGATCACCCCGTTGATCAGGAGCATGTTGGAGAACGAGTTCCCCAACGTGGAGATCACCAGATACGACCCGATCCATGCGGTCGCAAGAGGTGCCGCAATCTACGCTCGCTCATTGTTCAAGACCAAAAGCATCAAGATCCGCTCGGTTCTTAACAAGACCTTCGGATTGAAGATGGGCATCGATGGAGAGGAATGCGTATGCAACCTCCTCTATAGGAATGTGACCTTACCTATGTCCAGGGAAGTGGTGTGCAGACCGAAGACAGATGATCAGGAGATACTCGATGTCGCGATCTATGAGAACAGGGCCACCAAAGGAGAGCTGCATACTCCACTTACACGTTCCAGGTTACTGAATACGTTCCACATTCCACTGACCGGAAAGATATCCAGAGGAAGAACGAAAATCTACATCAGGATGAGTGCGGACCTCGAAGGATTGATCAGTATCGAAGTCGAATGCAACAACAAAAAGGACACATGTGACCTGAGCAGCGACATCTACCTCTCGAACGAGGAATTCAGCGAGACCATGCGCAGGGTCAGGATGGTACAATGAACTCTAAGGATGATGCTTACGAATCCGCCCTCCGCCTCCTTGAGAACAAGGCCACTGAAATGGACGGTGTATCCGCACTGAAGGTTGCCGCTGAGGACGGAGACCCCAGAGCGATGTGCGAATATGGGTTGCTCTTCAACACACCTGGTGCTCCCGTCACACAGAATCCGAGCGAAGCATTCCAATGGTACCTCAAATCCGCTGAGTATGGAGATGACAGAGGTCAATTCTATGTCGGACTCTCATACTACGAGGGTAAGATTGTAGAACAGGACCATGCTTCGGCTCTGAAGTGGTTCACACTTTCGGCTGAGAAGGGATATGCGATCGCCCAACATTATCTTGGGCACATGCACTACTATGGAAACGGAGTGCCTCAGGACGAGAGGGAGGCCATAAGATGGTTCAAACTCTCCGTGGACAGGGAATGCAACGAGGCCAGGATCGCCCTCGGGGACATCTATTCGAATCCTAAGAACAAGGAGGTCGATTACGACTTAGCATTCAAATTGTACTCCAGTGCCATGGAAGCGAAATACCCCATAGCATACTACAAGGTGGGGATGATGCACTATCAGGGCAATGGCAGACCCCCAAACTACATCGCTGCATCCAAATGTTTCAGAGAAGGAGCTGAATTGGAATCCCTTGAATGCTACTACATGCTTGGAATGATGTACTATCAGGGTAAAGGAGTGGAGAAGGACACCAACAGGGCGTACAGATACCTGAACCTCGCCGATCAGGGAGGATATCAGGAAGCTACAGAGTTCCTTGCCAAGATCGATTCCACAAGAAAGAAGAAGAACTGGGGAACGAGCAATGACCCGATCCGCAACACGAGGTTGAGGACTCCGGACCTATTGTCCTTCCCGGAGGATGAATCCGCACCCAAGAAAGGCGGATTCTTCGGATTGTTCAAGAAGAGGTAGATCCCCTCGACGTCCCACGGATGTGGGATGTCAAGGAATCTATGATCATCTTCTAGAACCGCCACCCATCATGACAAGATAGGCCAGCAACGCCTCCAACTGGATACGCTCGTTGCTTCCTTCCACGATCCTGAACTCGATCTCTCCGGTCTTGTCCATGAGACGTACCTTTTCGGAATCGTCGATACTCAACTCGAAGAAAGAGGTGTGGATCTGCCTGATGATATCCTGTCCGGAAAGACCGTAGGTGATCATGATCTCGTCCAATCTGTCCCTCGCACCGACGAAGTTTCCATCGAGTGCCATCTCCAACATGCCCTTGACCTCCTCAGGGTTCGCCATACCGGTTACCTGATAGATGGTGTCCATGTCTATCCTGTTGTTGAGGGATGCAGCGACCTGCAGAGAGTTGACAGCGCGCCTCATGTCCCCTCTAGCAACATGGACGAGACCTTCTATGGCCTCCTCCTCGATATCCACGTTCTCTGCGGTGATGATCTTCATCAGAAATCCGCGAACATCATCCTTGGAAACAGGCTGGAATCTGAAAACGGCACATCTTGACTGGATCGGGTCGATGATCTTGGATGAATAGTTACAGGAAAGGATGAAACGACAGATCTTGGAGAACTTCTCCATCGTCCTCCTCAATGCGGCCTGTGCATCGGATGTGAGTGCATCAGCCTCGTCCATGAAGATGATCTTGAACTCGGCACCGCCCAGAGGTGCGGTCCTGGCGAATTCCTTGATCTTACCGCGAACAACATCGATTCCCCTTTCATCGGAAGCGTTCAATTCCATGAAATTGCCCTTCCACTCTCCACCGAACATCTCCTTTGCCATAGCGAGAGAGCATGTGGTCTTACCGGTACCTGCAGGACCTGTGAACAACAGATGTGGCATATTACGGGACTCCACATAGGCCTTCAGTCTCTCCACTGCATGTCTCTGTCCAACGACATCATCCAACGACTTTGGTCTATATTTCTCGGTCCAGATTTCATTCATGGGAATCTGACCCCACATCGATTTCCTTCTAAAAAGATTGTTCGTACACCACCTATCCGAATGGTCATAGAACCAACAGTTATGAACACAGAAAGCATACCCCCAAACATGAAACTGATAGATGTCTACAGACTTGCAGTCGAGACAGGTATCAAGAACGATCCGCGTCCCAAGGAGGATATCGACCGTCAACTCGAAGATGCGAAGAAAGCGTACGAGAAGATGGATGATGACAAGAGACAGTACTATGACCAGGAAAGGCTGTGGAACCCCTATGCGGACAGCAGGCTCTCTTACGGTGACCCTGACACAGAGGTCACCAGAGTGATGTGGGGAATCGACATCGATACCGGCGAGGTGCTTCTTGCGGACAGACTCAGAGAGAAGGGCGAGAAGATCGATGCCCTCGTCGCACACCATCCGCTGGGACTTGCGAGGATCCCGTTCCCTGAGGTTATGTCACTTCAGAACGACCTCTATTACGATGCCGGTGTCCCGATCAATATCACGGAGGCACTGATGAAGCACCGCATGGATGAGGTGCAGCGTGCCGTCCTTCCGGCCAACTACAATCAGGCCACGGATGCAGCAAGACTTTTGGGAATCCCATTGCTCAACATCCATACCCCTGCTGACAACTGCGTGGAAACGTTCCTCACACGCGAGTTTGAGGATCGCCCGGTCAAATTCGTCGGAGACATAATCGACCGTCTCATGACCATCCCCGAGTTCCAGCAGGCAACCAAATTCAACTGCCCTCCGAAGATCGTCGTGGGAGGAAAGACATCCAGATGCGGAAAGGTCATCTTCAAGATGAACGGCGGTACATCTGGACCAAAGGAAATATACCAGCACTTGGCGGCAGCGGGAATAGGTACCGTCGTGGGTATGCACTTCCCCGAATCCCATCTTGAGGAGGCAAGGAAGCATCATATCAACATGGTGATCTCCGGACACATGTCATCCGATTCCCTCGGTATCAACCTGATAGCCGATGAATGGGAGAAGAAGGGCGTGGAAGTCGTTCCATGTTCCGGTCTGATCAGAGTGAGTAGGGTCTGAACATGCTATTCGACAAGGCCTCCGTGATCATCAAAGATGGCATAAAGCTGTCATTCGACTATGTGCCAGACAACCTTGTGCACAGAGAAGCTCAAATGAAAAAGATGGCCATGCTGTTCCGCAGTGTCATCGACTACGGAGGCTCTGAGACCGCATTCCTCACAGGAAGTGTGGGAACCGGTAAGACCGCTACCACCAAACGTTTCTGCGCGGACATGGTGGATTATTGTGCCAGATCATCGATACCTCTGGACTATGTCATAGTGAATTGCAGGCAAAGGAGTACCGAATCCGGTATCCTCCTCCAGATGATAAGACACTTTGACCCAGCATTCCCGGATAGGGGGTTCTCCACACAGGAGATGTTACGTACCGCCAGGAACCACATCCAGAAATCCGGTAAAAGGTTCATCCTGGTACTCGATGAAGTGGACGTACTTCTGAAGAAGGGCAGTATCGATCTGGTGTACCAGATATCCAGATTCAATGACGACGGCCCTGTTAAGGTATCGTTGTCCATGATTCTCATCTCGCAGGAATATGTCCTGGACAAATTGGATGAGTCGTCCCTATCGTCGTTCAAACGTGCAAATGTCGTCCGTTTCAACAAGTACACACGTGACGAACTCTACGACATAGTCCTGGAGAGAGCGACACTGGCACTTAGGGAGGATTCGATCCATGACGATGCAATAGACCTCATCGCTGACAATTCAGAGGAATACGGGGATGCGAGGTTCGCCATAGACCTTCTGGACAAATCCGCACGTATCGCTGAGGACAGGGATGAGGGGATTGTCACTGCGGAGGATGTCAGGGCTGCGAAGGCGATGATCTACTCTGTCATCAGTCAATCAAAACTGGAACAATTGGACAAGAATAGACTCATATCCCTTCTGGCCATATGCAGATCGATAAAAACCAAGGGGTATGTCTCGGCCACTGCGGTGGAGAAGACGTATGCGGTGGTATGCGAGGAATACAACACCGCTGCCAGGAAGCATACCCAGTTCTGGAACTATGTCACCGACCTTGAGAAACACGGATTCATCAAGACATCCACGCACAAGACCGATGACGGACCGGGATCCAGTGCGATACACATATCCTTACAGGACATTCCGTCCAAGGTCCTTGCGAATAAGATAGAGGCCATGTTGGAGATGTTCTAATGAAATGCGACCTCTGTAACCGTCCCGCAGTAACATTCGTCAGATACAACGGAACCCACCTTTGTGGGGACCACCTGATGAGATACGTCGAGAAGAGGGTTAAATGCGAGATACGTAAACAGGCTGACCTCCTACGCGGCGGAACCATCGCCGTTGCAGTGTCCGGCGGCAAGGACAGTATGGTCGCGCTCCACATCATCGAGAAGACCCTCGGTATGAGGAGGGACGTTGACCTCCATTGTGTGACCGTAGATGAAGGGATCGAAGGGTACCGTCCGCCCAGTGTGGACATAGTGCGCGAGTTCTGTAAGGAGAGAGACATAGAGTTCCACCTCCGTTCCTTCAAGGATACCGTGGACCTCACGATGGATGATGTCGCACCCCTGTCCGGAGAGAACAGCCCATGCACATACTGTGGCGTGTTCCGTAGAAAATGCATGAACGATGTGGCATCCGAGATCGGTGCGAAATATCTTGCCACAGGCCATAACCTCGATGACATGGCACAATCCATAATGATGAACTTCGCCCGCGGTGACATAGAGAGATTGGCGAGGCTCGGCCCTCATAAGAGGATCCAACCGGGATTGGTCCCCAGGATCGCCCCCCTGAGAACGATTCCTGAAAAGGAAACCCTTCTGTACGCCATAGTTGGTAAGATCCCGTTCTGGGACGGAGTCTGCCCGTATTGGACGGAAGCGTTGAGGAACCAATATCGTGATGTGGTCGATAACCTCGAGGACCGTTCTCCCGGATCGAAATACAGTATACTGTCATCCTACGATCAGTTGTATCCCATGTTGTCAGCCAACTACGGTCCCGCAGATCTGAAGAAATGTGAATGTGGCGAACCCACTCACGGAAAGATGTGCAAATCCTGCGAACTATCTGCAAGGATGCACAAGAAACTTGGAAAAATGTGAATTCACTGCACCCGTAGGTGCAGCATGATTCACGGTTTAGATTTTCTTCCACTTCGCACCGCTGGATGAATCCTCGAGTGCGATACCTGCTTCGGAGAGTCTGTCACGGATCATATCCGCGAGGTCGTATGCCTTGCGCTTCCTGAGTTCGGCACGGATGTCGATGAGAATGTCCATGACAGAATCCATAGCACTGTCACCTTCGGACTCCTCAGGAAGGATACCAAGGACAGCGTCCAACTCCTTGAGGAGAGCCATGGCGTCCTGTGCACCTTTCTTGGAAAGCTCCTTGGCTCCCATCATACGGTTGGTGTCCCTTGCGAATGCGAACAATGCCTCGATGGCATCCCTGGTGTTGAAGTCGTCATCCATTGCCTTGACGAATGCTGCCCTGGTGGACTCGATGATCTCGGTCGCATCGTTGGTTCCGGAAGCATCCCTGACATAGGATTCGATCTCCCTGTAGTTGTTCCAAAGCCTCTTGAGCGAGTCTGCTGCCTTGGTGATGTATTCCTCTCCGTAGAGGAGGGGACTCATGTAGTGGGTGTTGAGGAAATAGAACCTGATGGTCTGACTGTCGTACTTGGCGGCTACATCCTCGACCCTGAAGAAGTTACCAAGGGACTTGGACATCTTGTCCTCCTTGCTGTTACCTACTCCCTTCACGGTGAGCATACCGTTGTGCATCCAATAGTTGGAGAGCGGCTTTCCGGTGCATGCCTCAGTCTGAAGAATCTCATTCTCGTGGTGAGGGAAGATGAGGTCGTTTCCTCCTCCATGGATGTCGATGGTGTCACCCATGTGTGCCTTGATCATAGCGGAACACTCGATGTGCCATCCGGGCCTACCTTTTCCCCAGGGGGAGTCCCAGGAGATCTCCCCGGGCTTTGCGGCCTTCCAAACGGCGAAGTCCATCGGATTCTTCTTCTCCTCGTCGTTCATGACCTGTCTGCCCTGATTACCCATATTCTCCAACTTCTGGTTGGTGAGACGTCCATAGTCCTCTACCTTGTCGACGGAGAAGTAGACACTTCCATCGGATGTGACGTATCCATAACCGTTGTCGATGATGGTCTTGACCATCTCGATGATGTCATCAATGCTCTCGGATGCCTTAGGATACAGGTCGGCACGACCGATACCGAGCTTGGCGGTATCCTCGAAATACTTGTCGATGTAATTGGATGACAACTGGAGAGGTTCGATACCTACCTTTGCTGCACGGTCCATGATCTTATCATCGACGTCGGTGAAGTTGGTAACATGCATGACATCGTAACCGCTGTATCTCAGGTATTTTGCAACGGTGTCGAACACGATCATACTCCTGGCGTGTCCCATGTGGATATCATCGTAAACGGTCACTCCGCAGACGTACATCTTGACCTTGCCCTCTTCTATGGGCTTGAACTCCTCTTTCTTTCCGGTCAAGGTGTTATGGATGAATAGGGTCATACGTAGGTGTAGGCGTTCCCTATTATAAATTTGCGTGCGACAGTTCGACGCGTGCACGCATACGTATAAGACATGGAATCCATCCTGTCCGTCGAAGGTACATCATGAGTTGGGAACTGGTCGTCGCGTCCATCATATTCATCGCCACATATGCTGCGATATCCCTCAGAAGACTCCCAGGTATCGAAATTGGGATGCATACGGCGGCTTTGATCGGTGCGGCACTTATGATCCTCCTCGGTATCGTCTCATTGACGACGGCATGGGACTCTCTGAACCTGGACGTGTTGTTCCTACTTCTGGGTATGATGCTGCTAGTCGGATCGTTGGACGCATGCGGATTCTTCAACATCGTCGCGAACCTACTGGTGTATAAAGTGCCAGATGGAAAACACTTCCTAGTAAGGATAATGGTGCTCTCAGCTGTACTGTCCGCATTGATGCTGAACGATGCTGTGGTGTTGATCCTCACCCCTGCCGCGATAAGGTGTTGTAAACTGTTGAGGTCCGATCCGATACCGTATCTGATAGGTGTATTCGTTTCTGCCAATATCGGCAGTTGTGCCACAATAGTGGGGAACCCTCAGAATGCGTACATAGCCACACATGCAGGGATTAGCTTCATGGGATTCACGATGGAGATGCTTCCGATGACGGTTGCATGCCTCCTAGTATCCATCATTATAATGCTGGCACTGTTCAGGAACAGATTAAGGATCGAACAGGTCGAGACCGTCCACGAGAGGATTGAAGACAGACCCAGATTATACGCTACCGTATCCATCGCTATCGCTACGATCGTGATGTTCGCACTATCATCCACACTCAATATCGAACTGGCCACGATCGCGATGACAGGCGGGTGTCTGGCTCTGTTGCTGGTAGCAACCAAAGGCCATGGAACGTCGATGAATGTCGTGAGAAGGGTGGACTGGAAGGTCCTGTTATTCTTCATCGGACTGTTCGTCATAATGGCGGGAACCGTATCATCGGGGCTGCTGGATCGTATAGCGACCCTGTTCCCGGGATTCAGGGATGGTGCTCCCTCTCCGATGGAACTGACCGTGTTCACGGTCATACTGTCCAACCTCATCAGTAATGTCCCATCCGTCATATTGATCGGAGATATGCTAACCTGCGCCACACCATTGACCTGGCTCATCCTATCCGCATCATCTACGCTTGCAGGGAACCTGACACTCATCGGTGCAGCAGCGAATGTGATTGTCTCTGAAGAAGCGGAGAAAGAGGGAATAAGGTTTGATTTCCGCAAGTATCTGATCACCGGAATCCCGGTGTCATTGGCAACACTTGCGGTGATGTATGTCTTCTTGGTCCTACTGTGAGGGCTTGGTACCGACATATATGTTGACAGCACCCATGGACTTGCTGTAGAACCTGGCATCGGAGAATCCGGCCTTCTTGAAGATCGACACCATCTCATCCCTGCATGGGAACCCTTCCAGGGATGATGTCAACCAGTCGTAGGCTGCCTGCTTACCATCGATCTTCTTGCCCTTGTCGTATCTCCTTCCCATACGGGGGATGACAAGGGACAGGTAGATCTTGTGGCCCAACCTTACGATGGGATTCTTAGGTTTTGAAAGCTCGGCAACGATGACCATCGCACCGGGTTTGAGGACCCTGTACATCTCATCGACGGCTTTCTGGATGTTGGTGACGTTCCTCAACATGTACCCAGACGTTACAAGATCGAAGGTGTTGTCCTCGAACTCCATATCGAGCGCATCACCCTGACGGAAATCCACCTTCTTGGGAAGGGTGAGTGTCTCCATCTTCTTCTCGGCGATCCTCAACATACCTGGTGTGAGATCGACTCCGATGACCTCTCCATCGACACCGACCCTCTCGGCAGCCATGAACGCGATCTCACCGGTACCGGTACCGACATCACAGACCTTGGCCCCGGTGATGTCGCCTGCCTTCTTGAACATGAACTTGTGCCATCCGTTCACCATACCGATCGACATGATTCCATTCATCTTGTCGTAGTACTCTGCAATCTCCTCGAAAACGTCCTTGACGTAATCCTCCTTGCCTTCGAACTGATTACCTTTGAGTTCTTCGTTTTTGACTTCATCGGCCATGGTATCACCAATCTATGGGGAACTGATACCCCAATATTATGCCCACTATTAATAGGAGTCCAAAGACCCAATTGAGTTTGAATGCGTAAGGAACCAACATGAATCCGGATTTACGATCATCACGTGCAGTCTTAGTGTTCTGATACATGATGTTCCAATAGTACAATGCCAACATCACCAGAAGCGTGTGCACAGGAAGGACCTGTACGATTATCAGAATAGGCACTATGATGAAGGGCAAGGTGTTGGATGCCCTGTAGAGCAACATCGCCCTATCATACCCCAACCTCACGGATACAGTCTTCACACCGGCCTCCTTATCAGAAACGAAGTCCCTGAGCTCGTTTCCGTTCAGAACGGCAGTGATCATCAATGCGTTCGGAAGACTTATCAAGAAGAGGTCGAAGGACAGATCTCCTGTCATCAGATAGTATGTACCAGCAGGCATCAGGATACCCATAGCGATGAATACGGACGGAAGCCCCAATCCAAAATATTTGTACTTGAGTCCGACGGTGTACATGCCTGCAGTAGCGAGTCCGGCCAATCCGAAGAGGAGGATGCCCCATCCGGTAAGACATATCATCACAATTCCAAGACATGCTGTGATGCCCAGACATGCCATTCCGACGTAGAACACGTGCTTGGGCTTCAATTTACCGCTGACCAGTTCCGGTGAACGGGAATGATTCTCCTCCGTATCCAACCCAGTCTCGAAATCGCCATACGTGTTCAATAGATTGCAGGCGGACTGCAACAACAGCCCGCCGACCAATGCCAGGGCCAATAATAACCATTCATGCGACCCATGGGTATATGCGAACGCACCGCCCAGAAGGACAGGTACGACCGCACCGTGCAATGTCCATGGCCTGAACGCATTGAACCATCCGGCATTGACCTGTTTCACACCACCCATGGTCACACCCTCATTCAGAAGATTCCGACCTCAGTTCCTTCTCCATCCTCTTGGAAGAGAAGAGGAATCCATCTACGAATGCGACCCAACAGACATCGACAATGATGGATGCGGCGATGGCCACCATCGCCTTGGGGATGACGGGGCCGACGAGCACTGCGGTACAGAGTGCGAGTGCGATACCTTTGTTCTTGTATGTGACCATCAGAATATCGGTGACCCTCTGTGTCCAATGGATTCCTGCCCTGTGCTCCGCATACTCGACAACGTTACCCATGAAGAATGTCCTAAGACCGGCTATGAGAAGGAAGACGACCATGATGAAGAGTCCTGCGGACTGGAAATCTGCGGAACTGACAGAGAGCCAAACGAGGAACATGATGATACAGTTCAGGATGATGCTCATGACGTCCTTCGGGATCGGTACCTTCGTAATGAGTCTTGAAAGGATGAGAGGAAGGGCGATTATTTCGAGGACAGTGATGAAAACGGTCTTCATGTCAACGGACTCTCCGAGACACACCCATACGATGAGAGGTATCCAAAGGAGGGCAAGGACATAGATAATGATCGTCGACCTCAACGCATGAGGGAAGTCGCCTTTGAGAATGTATGAAAGTGGTCCGACCGAAGCAGCGAAAGGCGTTGCGGCAATGAATACAAGCCCTTTAGCATAATCTGCATACTCGGTTCCGTTCAGTATGAAGAATCCTACCAAAGGAACGATGGATGCTACCACCAAACCGAGAACGATGGCTCTGATCGTGGATGCAGAATACTTCACAGGATTGAGATCCCTGTACGGAATCCTGGAGAAGGATAGGGTGAGCATTACTGCCAAACAGAATATGGTGATGTTGGATCTTAAACCCGGGTTGAGAACATCCCCCGGAAAGATGCCGGTGAAATTCGTGATCAGTGATATGACCACAGCAAAGCTCATCATAAATGCGCTACTGCATAGCAGACTTTTCAAAGACATAACCTTTGAACTGTTTCATGATATATACCTACGATGGTCAGGGCTCAGAACAATCTGGCCTGTTTGCTGACGGGCATATCCGAGACCACATCCCCATCGGTCGGCCACCCACACAACAACTCCGAATCTGGGTCATACGTCTTCATGGACCTTTCACGGATCGATGTGGAATTGGCGTAACAATATATGCAATCATGTGAACACGTGTCATAATCCCCGATATCCACCACCTTAACGCACTTGCATCCTTTCCTTACTGGAGTGGATGGAATTGCGTATGGGACATTCCATGATCTCATGGAAACAGGATCGATACATGCAACATCCTTCACATATGGATCCATTCCAGACAGATCCTCACAACACGATGACAGTGGAATCCCATGGGACTTCGCGACAGACGATAGCCTATTGACGAAATGTACCTTGTCATCACATTCCACCACCCCTCTGTCACCCAAGGAATCGTCCAACTTACGATAGTAATCGAGGAAAGAGAATGTGCATCCGCTTATGTGACCTTTCAACTGCTGGCACATGTCATCGAACATATCCAGTACATAACCCTGCGAATATTTGCTCCCCGTGAAAAGGATCGGGTCGAACCTCCACATGGTACGGTCCGGACCGATGATCTTCGACACATCCTTCAGCGATTCTATGACGTCACCTATTCCTGGCACATTCGGTTCGATATCCTTGCCGTACGGAGTTATCGTAATCTGGAAGGAAACGGAGTAATCCTCATCGATCCTGTGAAGATGAGGTAACATCGGAGAGGGATCCTTGGTTATGAACACTATGTGGTCCACGACATCTCTCATCAAAGGAACACGTGTGACTACGTTCCTACAGACGGGATTCCTTACCAATACGCTGCCCGCATTCAAACGGTTGATGAACCATTCCGTATGGAAGGCACAGATGTCCGTTCTCCTGCTGGCACTTATGATCATATGTTCCAGATGCATGTGAATGCATAATTACTTTCTATCCGATACACGGACATGGAGATCAGGGACAGATTGATCGCCGAAAGCGATCCCGACTATCGTGAATTCTCTTCCAAACTCACACCGGGCTGTGAAACGATATTGGGGGTCCGTATGCCCACTCTAAGAAAGATCTCCAAGGAGATCATAAAGGGAGATTGGAGAGCATTCCTATCTGAACCAGGCCCGTACGTCCATGAGGAGAAGATACTGAGAGGATTGGTCATAGCCAACGCCAAGATGGGTATGAATGAACGTCTGGCACATCTCGAACAATTCATTCCGCACATCGATAATTGGGCAGTCTGCGATTCGATGGTGATCAGACGCGGGAAGGATGAGATGGATCAACTATGGAACTTTATACTGCCATACTTCGATAGACCCGGCGAGTACGAGAAGAGGTTCGCGGTCACAACCATGCTCCGTTTCATAGATGAGGAACACATAGACCGCATCCTACAAGAACTGGAACGTGTCGAACATGACGGATACTATCTGAAGATGGGGGTCGCATGGACATTGTCCTTCTGCTTCATCGAATTCCCCGAAAAGACACTCTCCATGTTGAAGAATGGCAGATTGGATGACTTCACATACAACAAGACGTTACAGAAGATCACCGAATCGCTCAGAGTGGATACGGATACAAAGAAGATGATCAAAGGTTTGAGAAGGAGATGATCACAGGGACCTTACGATCTCGATGATCCTCTCCGCATTCTCCTTTCCGACTCTGGCACCATTGCGGTGAAGGTAGGTCCATCCGCGCTCCTTGCACTCCTCCTCGTAACAAGGGTTCGTGACTGCGATGACCTTCCCTCTCGGTAAGGAGTCCTTGATTATCGCGAACATGTCCTTGGGGACACAGACGATGATCCTGTCGAAGAAGTTCTGGCACACATATCTGATTTTCTCCGCATAGTCGGTACGCTCCTGTACCTCCTCGTAATCCTCCTTACACTCTGGCACATTGTCGTACGGCATCACGACGTAATTGGCCGGGATGAAACCGTACCTTCCGGTGATGATCCCGAAGGATACATTGGAGACCTCCCCCAATGAATTCACGAGGTTCTTGACCTCGGTCAATCTTCCACCGAACATCTCCGCTG
>JAFVZR010000155.1 GCA_017508065.1 Candidatus Methanomethylophilaceae archaeon | reverse complement strand
TCATTGGTACGTAGTCGATCGGAAGTCCGCAAGGACAGATGACTTCGTGAACACGCAAGCGATCACGAGGAACGATCCAACATGACCAAGGAGCAATCCCAAAACGTGGAGGATCCGTCACAAACGAGAAATCGAATGTGATTCGTAAAAACCAATCTGCTATTGATATCAATGGGCTCTGAAAAACCAGTCTTGTACTTCGATACACATCCATCAGAAGTCCGCAAGGACAGATGACTTCGTGAACACGCAAGCGATCACGAAGAAGGAACCGACATGACCAAGTCCCTGGACCAAAACATGGATGTTCCATCACAAAAGAGAGATCTAATGTGACTCGAAGAAACTGATGATCATCACTCGAAATACTGGTCAAAAAGGTTATGTTCTTCGATACAAAGCCGTTTGGAAGTCCGCAAGGACAGATAATTCCGTGGATGTAAAAACTGAAGCGAAATGACTGGTCAACATGACCAAGGAGCAATCCCAAAACATGGAAGGCCGATCGTAAAGGAGCGATCCGATACGGTTCGTAGAAACCAAACCCCTAATGTATCGTTAGAGTGATCAAATCGAAACCTCGATTAAAGTTGCTTGACACAAAGTCGATCGGAAGTCCGCAAGGACAGATAACCCTACGAAAGCGCAAGCAGTCATAGGGCGAAGATCCAACATGACCAAGTCCTCGGACCAAAACATGGAGGATCGATCACAAATGAGAGATCAAATGTGACTTCGAAGAAACCGTTCAACCGTCGTGTCAAATGATGAGATCTCATCGAACCGCATTGAGATGAAAACCCGTGAGAAATCATGGGGTGGAAATCTAAGGTACGAGTCAGTACGAAAGTACGGAGCATTCCTTCAATGAGAGATCATGGGGCGAATGAGAATGTGACAAGCGGAACGGGTTAAACCGGTTCGAATGGAACGTTCGACACAGGGAGCGATCCATGTGTTCAGTACTCGAACGGATACGAACATAGCATCTTGATTGTTGCATAGATGTACGATGAATGACATCGACACGATCGATCAGTCTTCGATACAAAGTTGATTGGAAGTCCGCAAGGACAGATAGTCCAATGGAAGCGCAAGCTGCCATTGAACGATGTTTCGACATGACCAAGGAGCAATCCCAAAACATGAAGGGACTATCACCGATGAGAAATCAAAAGGTGATTCGAAGAAACCGTTCAACCGTCGTTCGAATCACACGATCGATACAAAACGTCGTTGGAATCATCGTAACTGACGATGAACAGAAGCGCACAAGCGTAGGTAGCACCGTACTCGCGAAGCAAGTGCGATGTGACGGTCCGACATGACCAAGGGGCAACCCCAAAACATGGGAGGCCGGTCGCAAACGAGAGATCGAATGCGAATCCGTAAAAACTGAACATCAGCTCCACGACCATGTGATGAGATCGCATCAAAACTCACACAGAGGTGCGCACACATCTGAGAGATCAGAAACGTGTCCGTACCGAAGGCACAAGGAAGTGCGAAAGCACGGAGCATTCCGTAACGAGAGATCGTGCGGAGTGAGGACATGACAGGCGGGAAATCCGAATGAAGTGTTCGACACGAAGGATAAACCCGGAGTGTATCCATGACCTTGTGTCGGCCGATAACGCCATTCGTCAAGAGTGGCGGGACCATGCAGGAGAGATTATCTCGATCCTGTGTAGGGACAGATCCGTTTCGCCACGGATGTGTCCAAGCCGGATGGAAACTGAAGGCAGGTCTGAAAACCATCGCGCAGGCGGTGGTGCGCGTCCTAGAGTCCCAATGGTCCGAAAGGACCTTGGAGTGACCGCAAGGTCCTTGGGGGATCAAACCCCCAAGTCAAAAAAGATATTCTTCATTTTGTCCGTTTGACTGTTCGATTCCTCTGTTCTTCCGACGGAGTCGTCGACCCAACGGTTATATTTAGAATGGACATAGGTGAGATACATGCACGAGCGCTGGCTGGACGAAAGACATCACGAGTACTATTACAAGCTCGCTAAGAGGATGAACTATCGCTCCAGGGCATCTTTCAAGATCATGCAGATCGACGATCGTTTCAACATCTTCAAGGAGGGTGACAGGGTCGTGGATCTTGGTGCGGCGCCCGGCGGATGGCTTCAGGTCGCCAAGGAGCGCGTAGGTGAGAAAGGATTCGTCATCGGTGTCGACCTTCGTCCCATCAAACCGCTCCCCGGAATCACCACTATAACCGGGGACATCACCGATGATGCTACCATGAAGAGACTCCTTGAGCTCTTCCACGGACAGGCGAATGTCATCCTTTCCGATATGGCACCGAACATCGGAGGTCATTATTCCACGGACCACGCAAGGTCCATCAACCTCTGTATGTACGCTGTGGATGTGTGCGACCGTATCCTCAAGAAGGGCGGAAAACTCGTCATAAAGGTCTTCTACGGAGATATGTTCAACGATCTCAGGAAGGTCCTCGAGGAGCGTTTTGCCAGTGTGAGGGTCCATTCTCCCGACGCATCCCGCCCTACATCATCGGAGGTCTACGTCATCTGCAAAGGATTCCTCGCAGAGAAGAAGGTCCCTCTTGTCGTTCCGAAGCCCGAGGACAAGAAGAAGGAATTCACAGTCAAGGGTAATTTCTCATGAATCTGCCCAGTAAGATCGTATGTGTGGGTTGGAACTATCGTCCACATATCGTCGAAACGGATGCAGTCCTTCCAAAGGAACCCATCATCTTCATTAAACCTCCATCTTGCATCATACATGATGGTGAACCGATCGTGATCCCTGAAGGGGTCACCAATGTTCAGCATGAGGTAGAATTGGCACTGATCGTCGGGAAGAGGTGTAAGAACGTTCCCGAGCATGGCGCTTTGGAACACATCTCCCATGTTGCTGTATTCAACGACATCACTGCACGCGATATGCAGACCTCTGCCCGTGATATAGGCAACCCTTGGTCCTTGGCCAAGGGTATGGACACATTCGGCCCCATTTCTGAATACGTTCCCATCGAAGGCATCGACATAACTTCACTCAACCTTACGTTGGATGTCAACGGTAAGAGGAAACAGGACGGGAATACGAAGGACATGATCTTCACGCCCGAGTTCCTGATCTCCTACATCTCACATTTCATGACCTTGGAACCGGGGGACATAATAGCCACGGGTACTCCTGAAGGCATATCCGAGATCGTATCCGGGGATGTCGTATGTGTATCCATTTCAGGTGTGGGCTCAGTCACAAATATGGTGGTCTAGTCCCAGAATCTCTTGTTCTTTGCAAAAAGAACCTCTGCCGATAGGATGTCCCTTAGGAACTCGTCCTCGTCCGCGTGCGATCTTCCGAGAATTCTGGATGCGGATTCGGGTCCGACACCTCTTCCCGCAAGGGTCATGGCAGCCCTCTTTCCGCCTTCGTTCACGAGGTTGGCGATCCTTCTCAGCCTTGCGACATCCTTCTTCTCCTGAGCGGTCAACGTTTCGGGATCCTTGGCGAACAGCTTGATGTTGTCACGATCGTATTCCTTCAGCATGGCGATCATTATTCCGCCGCATTTCGCACATACGAATCTTTTCGGTGCGAATTCGACCCTCACGCGCCACTGGTTCTGACAGAACAGACACGATGCGAACATGGTCTCGTTCTCCAACCTCTTCTTCAATGCCATGAGGATCATATGGTCCGCACGGAGCGGTTGCATCAACTCCTTCGTTCTTGTGACGCCCCAAAGTCCTATCGGGGACAGGGGTTGTTCGACGATCTCGATCTCGCCGTTGGCGATCATGGTGACCACCTTCTCGGTGTTGGCGATGTCCAGGTCCTCCCATAGGACCTTGTTGACCGCTTCCCTGTATGCGGGCGTTCCTTTGTGAAGGTCGAAGAGGACATTGAACTTGATGAAACGGTGATCGGCATCCTTCTCGATGATTCCGAACTTCTTCGCGACGTAAGCGAACCTCCAACGCAGGAAGGTGGAGTTGATGATCGTACGTTTCGCAAGGTCCTCGATCGTACCGGGACGTAGCAGGAGGAGAGTATCCTTGATGACCTTCGTACTGATGTTACGCGGCAGTTGCATAACGATACGGTATGGGTCCGTGGTCACTGCAATGCTCTCCGACATCCTTGCAACAAGCAATGCGGTGATTATCTTGCTGAGGGTCTCGTTTACACAGGTTCCGAAACACATGTTGATGATGGCGAGATTGTCTCCGGTTTCGATGGTGATGCGTCTATCGGTAGGCATCTTCCATTTCATCCTCTGCTCATCGAGGTACGTATTCACCCTTTCTATGGCCGAGTCGTTGCATTTGTAATCGCCATATGCATTGGTCTCACGAAGCCTTCCGACCTCCTGTGCGACACTGTACGGCACGGGGATGTCCGAACCCGTCCATGAAGGGACAGCACCGATGTCACGCGCTTCCTCTACAAGGATCTCATCCTCCCTCTGTTCGATGACGCGCCATGTACGTCCTTTGGCGATGAACGTGGTGTATTCTCCCTCGAAGGTCGCGACGAAACTCTCGTCCAACGAACCTATGATCGCTCTCGTGGAGATGTCCCTGACATAGTAGCTCCTCTCGTCGGGGATCATGGAGATGTTGCTGAAGAAGTAGTTCATTCCCTTCTTGGAACGTTTGAAACCATCCTCGTCCTCGAAGATCATCTTGATGGACTTCAGTTGTTCCAAGGTCTCATCGAAATCGAAACGGGACAGGTCCCTGAAGACATGTGATCTGCGGAATATCGCGTATGCCTCATCACGCATCATCTTGCCGCCCATCGTCATGGCGATGAGTTGGTTCGCTACGACGGTCAGCGGTGCGGGGCGCCCAGCCCTGGTCTCTACCTCCTTGGCCTCGCTCTTCCTTGCGACGACGATGGATTCCAGGATCTCATCGGGGTCCGTGGCGAGTATCTTGGCAACGATCTTCTCTCCCACTCTATGTCCCGCACGACCGGCCCTTTGGATCATCCTTGCTACCTGTCTCGGAGAGTTGTATTGGATGACCAGGTCCGTGGAACCGACATCGATTCCCAATTCCAGGGATGACGTACAGATCAACGCTTTCAGATCCCCGTCCTTGAAGTTGTCCTCCATCTCCGCTCTGACGTCCTTCGATAAAGAACCGTGATGGACATCCACGGGGAACGACGAATCCCAATGCTTGTATCTCGATGCCAACCATTCCGCGGTCTCTCTCGTATTGACGAAGAAGAGTGTCGAACGGCCGTTCTCGATCAGGTCCCTCGCCCTCTTCATAACGGAGACTATGTCCTCGTCTCCCTGCAATTTGTCCACGAGCGTATGGTCCGCGGGTGATTCGGGACATTCGACGGTGACGTCCATGTCCCTGAAGGTATCGTGTTTGCAGATCGTGACCTCTCTTTTGACTCCGACCAGGAACCTTGCAACCTCCTTCTCGTTACCTACGGTGGCTGAAAGACCGATTCTCTGGAATTCGCCAGCATGTGCGGCCAACCTTTCGAGGGCGACGCTCATCTGTGCACCTCTCTCGTTGTCGGCGAGTTCATGGATCTCGTCGATGACCACACATCTGACGTTCTTCAGATGTTCTGCAAGTCTTTTACCCGTGAACATGACCTGAAGTGTCTCGGGGGTGGTGATCAACACTTCCGGAGGGTGCGTGGACTGTCTCTGT
>JAFVZR010000154.1 GCA_017508065.1 Candidatus Methanomethylophilaceae archaeon | reverse complement strand
CATCTCAACTATGCGGGTCTTGCCGTATGGACGGATCTGATCAAACCTTACCTCGATAGGTAAGGGGGCAATAGAAACACATGGTTCACCTCCGGAGGCTGTGTTCATATATCGTTCCGATCACGGTCTCCGGACAACATCCTGGTCGATATCACGGAGTCGGATGATCTGTTGTGTATCTATACGCGCCTGTATCTGGCATTCCTGTTCCCGCCGATCCTCTCGATCCTTCCGTCCACGATCATCCTATGGAGACACGCTTCCACGGTGGTCTGACTTACATCCGGTAATATGGACATGATCTCTCTTTTGGAAATCGGGATCAGACTGTTGGAGACGACCGCTTCCACCCTATTGTTCTTTGTTTCCTTCTTGTCACCTTCGGTGACGAAACATCTGTCCAATCCTCTGTAACACATGAACAAGGTGTTCAGATAGTATGAGATGAATGGGTTGTAGTCGTTCGTACCGTTATGCCAATTCACAGATGATGTGGTAAGCGCATCATAATATTGTGTCTTGGTGGAGTTGATCCTCTCCTCTAATGATATGTACTTTCCAACATCGTATCCCGCTTTGTAGTACATAAGAAGGGTCAGTAAACGAGACATCCTTCCATTCCCATCCATGAACGGGTGTATGGAAAGGAAATCCAGGATGAAGCATGGGATCAACAGAAGAGGATTCACACCGTTCTGTTCGGCATCCCTGTATGCGAGTATCATCTGCTCCATAGCCTTTGGCGTCTCTTCTGCGGATGTGGGTTCGAAATGGACATATCTGTTTCCATTTTCATCTACGCCTATGATGGAGTTGTCTCTCCTCTTGTATGATCCGCCCTCATTCCCTGTGTATGACATGATGATCCTATGGAGTTCGAGGATCGTTGTCTCATCCACTTCCATCTGCGCATGGTTCTCATGGATCATGGTGAGGGCATCCCTATATCCTGTGATTTCCATCTCATCATGACCTATGGGTTCGACATCCCTTCTCATCAGGCTTTCCAACCTCCTGTCGCTGGTGACGATACCTTCTATGGCGTTGGAGTTCTTCACGGAAAGAATCTTAGCGCTATCCTCGAGTTTCCTGAAAACGAGAGGATTCCTCTCCTTACGATATGAGGTCCTTTCCTTCAGGGTGGCTATGCCCATGGCTCTACCGATCAAGTTGGAGGGATGTGAGGAATCCAGTAGGAAACAGTAGTCGAACCTGCGCATAATCTGCTATATTATTGCATATATTTAATAAGATAATATGCAATAAAGTCAAATTTATTGCATATTTATACATGTAACATATGCAATAAATGGATGCAGGGCCAGGATCACGGATTCAGTAGAGGATCAGTCCGAACAGTTCGATCCTCTTGTCATCATGTTTGGATTCGTGACCTATCTCCTTCAACATGTCCCTGACAGGGATGCCGTATCCGCTTACCGATGGGATGCTCATCTCGGGGTGAGGGCAATCTATCCCACTCTTGAATGAACATACCTCGCAATAGTTGCATGGGCCGGTGCACATGACGAAGATGTCCACATCATCCTCCCTTGCCTTCACCAACACCTTCCTGCAAAGGTCCTGCATATCGCTGATCTTGCAGTTCAGATGCTCCATCTCGAAGGATTCGACCTCGAAGGAGTCGTAGACCAGTGCCGCATTGTCATAGGATTCCAATCTGGAGATACATTCGTCGATATCACCTGTATTTGGAGGGCAGGTCCATGATGTGTTGTAGTTCCCGCATCTGTTGTTGGAGCAGATCTTCCGGCTCTCGGTGACCCTTTCGGGTGTTATCTTAGGCAGTTTCACATCGTAGTATACCTTGTCACCGAAAATCTCCTCGATGTATCCTTTGATCCTCTCCTCTGACATACCTTATGAATCCATTTTTTCGTTATTTATGCCTATTCTCAGTATCTTTCGAGATACCTATGGGTTCTTTCAAATGCGGTCGTAGGATTCTACGATGTCCTGTCGGATCCTTGGCAGAAAGGTTATATCCCATGTGGTGCAAATCATAATCCGTTAATTGCAGGTGGATTCATGGAGATCGTCGTCAAACATTTCAATGACCTTACAGTGGATGAATTGTACGAGATCTGTAAGATCCGTATCGAGATCTTCATGTTAGAACAATGTATCTACGTTCAGGACCTGGATGATGTTGACAAGTCGGTATATCATATGTATCTGAAGGATGACGATGGTATGCAGGCGTACGTGAGGATCATCCCGAAAGGTATGATGTACGAGGGTGCATCCATCGGTAGGGTCGTATCGAGGAAACGTCACTGCGGATTGGGGACCGAGATCATGAAGGCTGCAATATCCTTCGTGAAGGAGAGGTTCGGAGATTCACGTATCGACATCAGTGCACAGGTACGTGCGAGGGAGTTCTACGATCTTCTCGGATTCGTACAGACCTCGGATGTGTATGATGAATGTGGGGTGCCCCACATCCATATGGTGTTGGAGTTGGAGTGATACTCCGCTCCAGGTTCCATAGAAAATATCGATGGGTGGATTCCATCAGTTGAGGTCGATCTTCTCGACGCCGCCCTTGTTGTCAGCGGCCTCATCCTTCTCGGCGGCTTCCTTGGCGGCCTGCCTGTTGGCCTCCCTCTCCGCCTTACCTTCGGATTTGCTCTTCTCGATCTCCTTCTTCAGATTCTCGATCTGATCGAGGTTGGCCTTGATCTTCTCGCAAAGGTCTTTAGACTTCTCCTTGAAATCAGTCTCGTTGTTGTAGTATGCCATTCCGAGTTCCTTGTAAATCTTGTCGGTCTCGTACTCGAGGTTGGAGATCCTTGTCTTGAGGGTCGTGGTCTCGGCGACCTCTCCGGTCTTGCTTGCAGCGTTCTTCACTGTTGCCTTCAGGTTGTCCATGAGTCCCATTTGTTCACCTTATCGGATTATCGTTCGACTCGTTATTAAGGGATTTGGAAGGACAGGTGTTATATCGTCATATCATGATTCTGTCGTATGGCAGACATCAATCCCGATTGTAAATGTCCCGGAGACTGCCCCAGACACGGAAACTGCAGGGAATGCGTAGCATTCCACTTGGATGGTGGAAAGAAGCCCCCATTCTGTCTTCGTGTCAAGTGGACCGAGTATCAGGCACCCCAGTGATGCCTGGTCGAAACCCCTTCCTATTTCTCAGACCAGGAGCGAGAGTTCACGCCCGATTATCGCACCGACGAGACATATTCCCACATTCAATACTACGTTCAATGCGAATCTTCCGTATTCGGAATCGAACAGGAATCTTACGGATTCCGTGGTGAACGTGGACATGGTGGACATGGCACCGAAGAAACCCACTACTATGAGACATCTCACCATCTCGTTCATGCGCCCGGTGAATCCGAACACGACGAACGATGCCAAGGTACATGCGATGAGGTTGACCACAAATGTGGCCCATGGGAATTCGGATGTGTCTATGATTTTGGTGAAACCGTATCTGACGAGTGCACCTATGGCACCGCCCAACGCGACCATCGACAATGCGAATACGGTTCCGGATTCCATGTGTAAGCATAAGGACTGTTATAATTAAGGGATTCCATACCCAGTACATGCAATTGACTGACAAGGAGCAGGCCATCCTCGACGGTGAGTCCGGAGAGGGTGCGCAGAAGGCGATGGAACTCGTCGTGGCTCTCGGAAAGATCTATCGTGCGGACGGATTGGTGGACATAACATCCGCACACCTGTCCGGTGCATCGTATAAGACGATCGGTGATGGCGGATTGAAGTACCTCGAGGACATGGTCGCCGGTGGTGCCAAGGTATCCGTCAACAGTACTCTGAATCCTATCGGAATGGACAGGGAAAGGTGGTCGGAGATGCACATCTCGGAATCCTTTGCGGTCAAACAGAACAGGATCGTGGAACTGTACGGTATGATGGGCATCCAGAAGACATGTTCATGCACCCCCTATGTGGGTCCGAATGTACCTAAGTTGGGCGATCATGTCGCATGGGCGGAATCGTCCGCATTGTCCTTCGTCAATTCAATGATCGGTGCGCGTACCAACAGGGAAGGTGGTCCCGGAGCATTGGCTGCCGCGATATTGGGAAAGACCGCCAACTACGGTCTTCACAAGACCGAGAACAGGAAACCGACAGTCATCATAGAGGCGGACATTGGGGATTCCCTGTTCGAACACTCACTTCTGGGACAAGCCGTCGGAATGAGGGTCGGTGGCGGAATACCATACTATCGCGGGATAAAACCCGGTATCGAGGAGGGTAAGACCATGGCGGCGGCAATGGCCGCAGCAGGTGCCGTGGCGATGTTCCATGTAGAGGGTGTAACTCCCGAAGCGTCCAATTACGACATATCGGAATTGGAGGTCATCCATATCGGAAAGGACGAGTTGAAGGATGCCTATGAGAAGGTCAATACCGTCGATGATGTGGAATTGATCGCATTGGGCTGTCCTCATCTTACGGAGAAGGAGATCCACGAGATCGCATCCCTGTTGAAGGGAAGGAAGAAGAAAGGGGATACCGAGATCTGGTTCTGCACCTCCAAGGCGATAAGGGACAGATGTGCCGATGATGTGAAGATCCTGGAAGAATTCGGCCCCGTCCTTGCCGACACGTGTATGGTGGTCGCACCCATAGAGGGTACCTTCTCACGTACCGGTACCAATTCATGTAAAGCGGGCAACTATCTGCCCACATTATGTTCCCAGAAGGCCATGTGCCGTGACATCGTCGACCTCATGAAGGTGATATCATGATCCTTCAGGGTAGGACCATCTCAAGGGGAAAGGCTGTAGGGGAGGTCATTAAGCTCGAGGAACCTTTGAGTTTCCTCGGTGGTGTGGACGGAGCCACGGGCGAGTTGAGGGTGGAGAAGGAAGGTAACGTCGCGGACAGGGTACTTGTGTTTCCGAGAGGTAAGGGGAGCACCGTGGGTTCCTTCGTCATGTACGATCTGATGGTACATGGTAAGGCTCCGTTTGCAGTGATCAATTCCTCCGCCGAGACCATAGTGGCAACGGGTGCCGTGATATCATCCATCCCGATGATCGATTCCGTGGATGTGGACCTCCTCCATGACGGGGACAAGGTCATCGTTGATGCGGATAGGGGTACAGTGGACATAATCGATGTGAATGTCATCGAATGTTCATCCTCCGTTCTCATGATCGGTGACAGGTTCCTGATGTTGCACAGACCCAGTACTGCACGTTCGTATCCCGGGAGATGGTCTCTCGTTTCCGGGAAGATGGAGGATGGCGAATCCCCTGAGGACACTGCAAGAAGGGAGATAATGGAGGAGACCGGAATAATGGTCGGTGAATCATCTGGCACAATGGATGCATTGATCGTCAGGGAGAACGACGTCATCTGGAAGGTCCATCCGTTCATATTCACTGTGCCAGATGGTACCGTGCCTAGGATCAATTCGGAGAATACGGAATACAGGCTCTGCTCGATCGACGATCTCGACGGTCTGGAACTCGTTCCTTTGACAAAGGATGCGATCGTCAAACTCACGGGGATGATATGATGTTCGGGGATGCCCACTTACACTACAAGGGATTGTGCTATGACGGTATCGAGGATGCGGAACTGCTGTGCGTCAATGCTGCGGAACGTACCGATTGGGAGAGGATCCGTGATGTTCCGGATCTCCGTGTGGTCAGATTCTACGGCCTTCATCCGTGGTATCTCGATCAATGGAATGATTCCATCTGTGACGATCTCCGTGCATTCCTCGATGCGGATTCCAAGGCTGGTGTCGGAGAGATCGGTCTCGACAACACCAAACCGGACAGTGTCCTCCAGGCAGAGGTGTTCACCAAACAGTTGATGGTGGCTTCCGAGTACGAGAGGTGCGTCTCCATCCACAACGTGCGCTCAGAGGGATTGATCCAGAGGTTGATGAAGATCGAAGGTAAGGGTTGCAGGTCCGTGATCCTCCACTCCTTCACCGGTCCTGTGGCCACGATCCCGTCCTTCGTGAAGATGAATGCGTACTTCTCCGTATCACCCAGATTGATGCTCAAATCCAGGGAGAATGCCGAGTTGATCCTGAGCAAGATCCCCGATGAGAGGCTGTTGATCGAGACCGATGCACCCTCCACACCGGGAGGTTTCACCGACATGCAGACGTTCATTGCGGACATTGCAGATATCAAGGGTATTGATGTCAAGGATCTGGCACAACTTACTCTGAAGAACCTCAGAGAGGCAATCCAATGAGCGATGGCATCGGAGCCAGGACCGAACTCCTCCTTGGTGAGGATGGGATGAGGAAACTGAAGGATTCCACGGTGGTCCTGGCTGGTGCCGGAGCCGTAGGGGGATACGTCCTCGAGGGTTTGGTGCGTGCAGGTGTCGGGCACATCCGTGTTGTGGACGGGGATGTGTTCAGTGCCAGTAACATGAACAGACAGATCCTTGCAACGGTGGACACCATAGGAAGGAACAAGGCCGACGTGGCTGTCGAGAGGGCACGTTCCATCAATCCGGATATTGATATTGAAGCCATCAACATGCTGGTCTCGGAGGAGACCATACCAATGATCCTGGAGGATGTGCCAGATGTCCTTGCGGATGCGATAGACACCATCGGACACAAGGTGGCACTCCTACGCTACGCCGCAGAGAACGACATCGTGACGTTCTCCTCTATGGGCGCTGCTTTGCACATGGATACGCTGGCACTGAGGGTGGATACGTTGAAGCGCACCAAGGTCTGTCCTTTGGCGGCATCCGTCAGGTCCAGATTGAGGGACGTTGACACTTCGAGGATCACATGTGTCTATTCGGAGGAGAAGCCTTTGGTGAAACCGGAGGCACGTGACGAGCACGGAAAGAGCATATTGGGTTCGCTACCGACTGTGCCAGCCGTGTTCGGGATGACTCTTGCCAACCAGATCATCCTGCACCTGATCCAAAAGTGACCGGTTCCAGACAGTAACACTTTAAACAGAGGAGGCCGTTGGGGAATCCATGGAGATGACGATGTGGATCGCAGCGGCGATTGTGTTCGTTCCTGCGCTTCTGATGTTCTACTACATCCTTAGAGGATACACATATCCTGCAGTCGAGCACCCCTTCTTCGAGGACGCCAAGGTATTTACCCTGTTCGCTGTGGGTCTGATCGAAGGATTCTTCATCTCCTGGTTCTACGTCAGATTCTTCGACATCACCAACATCATCATAGGTATCGCGATAGGTATCGTGCAGGTGTTGGCCATATTGGTCGTGCTCAATCTCAAGAGATTCCATAAGAAATCCGATACCGTGTTCTACGGATTCTCCCTGGGTCTTGGTCAGGGTGTAGGTGTCGCTTTCGGAGTAACCATCTTCCTGCTGTCCATCGCGTTCCTCGATTCGGGCGTGGACGTGCCCACCGTGGTCATGGCCGTAGCTTTCGTCGCGATGGAACTGATGTTGATATGTTCCGTAGGTGCGACAGTCGGAGAAGGTGTCGCACGCCTAAGACTCATGGAATTCTCAACGAAGGCGATGTTGTTCGCCGTGGTGTCCATGGCATTGTGGACACTGGTGTTCGCGTTCGATCCGGAGTCATACATCTGGATACTTCCGATGGCAGGAATGGTGATTGCATCAGCATTCTTTTTCTACGATGTCATCCATAAGAGACTGTCCCTGGTCGTTGCCGACATCTTGAGGTTGAACGGCATCGTACGTAAGGATCTTCCAAGGTGATAGAATGGGAAGCAAAGGAAAGTTCGTTGCAGGTCTCTTCGTTCTCGCGATCGGAGTCATCGCCATCTGTCTCGCATCCTCCACCGCGGTGCACGAGTACCTGTCCGGTCTCTTCACGTAAGCGTATCGGTCAGATCGTGTAACGACCGTATCTGATCTCGTGGATGATGCATCTCTCAAGCATAGCCTCAGTGTATACTGTACCTTTTCCAGGGATGAGGGTCTCGACATCCTCCTCCGTGAATTCACCTTTCAGGTCGCACAATCCTTCCGCTATGATCTGTAACTTCTGATCGATGTTCTTGCAATGGGAGACCCTGTAGGCCAATGCCTTCATGGGGTCCGCAT
>JAFVZR010000153.1 GCA_017508065.1 Candidatus Methanomethylophilaceae archaeon | reverse complement strand
TCTTGCTGTTAGTGGTTTTACCTTGTGGGGATGGCCCAGCCTGGTAAGGCGATAGACTGCTAATCTATTGTCCCAAAAGGACACGCGAGTTCGAATCTCGCTCCCCACGCCATCTTATTCTCATCCATCATTACAAAAAGACTGAATTTTTCGAAAGAGTCGTCCAAAAGTATTGCATTCCACAACACGATTTACCTACGAAATGTCCATGATACAAGACAGTTCTACGTATTTCGAAAGAGCCGGCGTCGAGAACACAAGGGCGACTCTGGAATTGGCCGTCGAACACGCCAAAAAGAATGGGATCGACAGGATCGTCATTGCATCCACCAGTGGCATGACAGCCCAAATGATGGCCAACGATGTGGAACACGATGGAATATCGATAATCATCGTTACATATGCATTCGGTCAGAAAGAACCTGGTGTGAACCCTATGCCGTCCAAACTACGTGAAGACCTCAAAGGGAAAGGATTCCACATCTGTACTGCTGCCCATGCACTCAGTGGCGTGGAACGTTCACTCTCCACCACATTCGGAGGCATATATCCGGCAGAGATCGTTACCAATACCCTGAGGATGTTCGGACAAGGGATGAAAGTTTGCGTGGAGATCTCCGCTATGGCCGCAGATGCAGGTTTTGTAACGGGAGGGGAAAGGGTCATCGCAATAGGCGGAACAGCAAAAGGTGCGGATACGGCCGTCGTTCTGAGACCGGAAGTTTCCAGCAAGATACTGAAGACCAAGATCGACAGGATTATCTGTAAACCCGTTGAATGAACAAATTATAATAAGAAAAAAGGAGGGGTACCGCCCCCTCATTAAATCATTCGGACTTCTTGGCGAAGAACTTCTTCATTGCCACGACAAATCTGGTCTGCCCAATACCTGTGATCAGGATATCGGACCTATACACCTTCACTGTGATGAACACCATCAATGCGGAGAATGCCAACAGATAACCGATACCTATTGCCACCATGGTCATCTCACCGAACATCAGATTGTTCACAACCATCATGGGGTGAGTGAATGGGATCAATGAAAGAAGGATCTTACCAATCGACGGAAGTGATTCCCAACCCATGAACATGATGATGAACATAGGGATCATGGCCATTATTGCCAGGGGCAGGATCATCGTCTGTGCAGCCTTGTAGTTCTTGGTAAATGCACCGAGGATCATACACATACCAAGTGCCGAAAGGATGGCAAGGAACATCATCACCATGACTATGGCCCAATCGGAGACGCTCAAGGTCAATCCGATTTCTGCAAGGTCAACGGACGTCATCATCGTGGAGGTCATACCCTCCATGTAGAACATCATGCCCACCATGTATGCGGCACCGAAGACCAGTCCTGCAATCGCTGCGGATATCAACTTACCGGTGACGATGGTGGTACGTTTGACGGGCATGGTCAGAAGGGTCTCCAAGGTCTTGTTCTCCTTCTCGTTGCCCATCGAACTGATGACGATGCTTCCGATCATTGTGAGGATGACCATGATGATCAACGGCATGATGAAATTCTGACTCATCAGAGCGGAGCTGATCTCGATAGGGGTCACATTCTCCACGACCTCTCCGTTGACATAAGTGTACGTGGAACCCATGTCGATAGGGCTGGATGCATTCGGACCGAGATCGGTAACGGACGATACCAACGTCTGAGAGATCCTCTCGTTGACCGCGGAGACGATGGATTGCGCGATTGACGAGGATGCCCCTCCGAACAATCCGGTGGCCTCGAACTGGAAGTACAACATCATCTGTCCTTTTATCACCGGGGTACTACAGATGTTGTTACGGAAATCGGGACAGATGACTATTGCATCAGTATACCCATTCTCGGACATCAGCCTTTGGACATACTCTGCGTCCACAACGGACCCGTTACCGTCGACGACATGTACATATTCTCCAGACGTACCATCGAATATGACATCATACACATCCCTGATCTCGTCCACTGCGAACGAGTTGTCGTCGCAGTTGATGACCAGGAGGTCGGATGGAGAGGTTATCTTATCCGCTTCACCGGACATCATCGTGCCCATGAATGCGAAGATGACCACCACCAACACGACGGAGATAACGGAAGATAGACTGAGATATTCCCTCAACTCCTTCTTCATTACATTCGTAAGATCGCTCATTGGGACCCCTCCCTTTCCTTTACAGCACGTATGAACACTTCCTCCAGATCTCTGGCGCCATACCTTGCCTTCATCTCATCAGGAGTGCCGGTAAGGATGATCTCCCCGCCATCGATCATTGCAACACGATCACAGAGTACTTCGACCTCATGCATGTTGTGCGATGAGAGGAGTATAGTCACACCCGAATCCGCAATGTCACGGATGATGTCGCGGATCTCGTGTGCGTTGACCACATCCAATCCGGACGTGACCTCATCCAGGATAGCGAACTTGGGAGACGGCATTATGGCCCTTGCGATCAGAAGCCTACGCATCATACCCTTACTGTATGTGTCGACCTTCGAATCTATGCGGGGGCCAAGGTCCGCTATCGAGATGGCCTTTCTGACCAACTCCTGCTTCTTCTCACCAGATGCGAAGAAACCTGCCATGAAGTTGAGATACCTCCTTCCAGTCATGTCCTTGTACGCACCGGCGTCCTCAGGCAGATAACATATGACCTCCCTCACATCATCGGATTGGGAGGACACATCGTATCCGCAGACCTCAATCGTTCCGGAACTGATCTTCAGAAGGGTGGAGATCATACGAAGCGTGGTTGTCTTACCAGCACCGTTCGGACCAATCAGTCCGAAGATCTCCCCCTCATGGACCGTGAAACTGATTCCTTTCACGGCCTCATGATCCCCGTAACGCTTGTGTACATCCTTCACTACCAAAGCGTCATTCATTTCAACTCTCCATACCTACTACATATTATATTACGCACGCACACCCGCATGGGGGGTAAATAGATTCCTGTCCGCGATCAGTACTTCCGTACCACTCCGCATGTGCAACCGGAATCGTAGTCATCACGGGTGAGCTGTGTCCAATCCCCCAAAGCCTCGTGCAACCAGGTGTTACCGAAACGGGTGGCCTCGAACTCCACCATGGATGCCACATACGCAAGGTCCTTGAACTTGACACCGACCTTCAACGCGGCATTGAACTGTGCCTTCACAGCAGTCTCGTTACGATCCTTGATCGCCAAAGCGAATGCGATCAAACGACGGGTCTTCTCATCGAAAGGACATTCGATATCCATTACGGTCTCGACCTCGTCTATCGCCTCCGCATATTCACGGAAGTACTCCCTGGTGAATCTCATGGATGTCAATCTACATCCTTCGGGATATTCTTTGTCGAAAAGAAAGGGCATTTGGAACCGATACACTCCTCGGAATCACGATACCTTGTACATACGAACTCGGAAGGAGACAGTTCCACCTTCAGATGCTCCTTGGCGGAATTGCATGCGGAGATTATGCTCAGAACGGCATTGCGCTTACAACATCTCGGACCACCTACATCACCGATGGCCCGTAGTGCATCGGATGTGGAAAGATTGCAGTTCCCCCACCTCTTTCCTCTGGACAACGGGCCCGTACGGGTCATGATGCTCTCGAAGATCCCTGCACCTATTGCGGAACCGCAACATCCCCACAGACCGCACACAGCCTGAGGGACCTCGGAGGAGCGCGATATGACCTCCGTAAGATAGCTGTCCAGATCGAAATCGGGTTTTACTGACCAAACGGCAGTCACCATCGCCAAAGGTACGATGGAATGGTGGATCGGCCCATGCATAGGCACATGATCATCACGGACCATCATCCTGAACAGCTTCACCGGGTCCGAACACGCATTGTCTTTGCATATGGACATAAGGCGTACACACCACTCCTCCATACGGAAGACTATGTCGTAAGATATTATAAAGCACGTGAGGATTAACGACTATGAAGTTCCTAGTCCTCACAGACCTTCACGGAAAGAAATCGGCTCTTGAATGGATCAACCCCATGATCACCAAAGAGAACATAGATTACGTCCTGTTCCTTGGAGACGCAGTGGAGATGCCCTGTGCGGCACAGGAATCCGCGAACATGATCTCCCTCATCGATAGCGACAGAATCCTTGCGATCCCCGGTAACATAGATTCGCCCGGACTCGTCGATATACTTGACACGGTCGCGGAGAACATGCACGGAAAGGGAAAGCAGCTCGGAGACCTATACATCGCAGGCCTTGGAGGTTCCAACCCCACCATCTTCGATACACCGTTCGAACTACAGGAGGAGGAGATCTTCGAAAAGCTCAATGCGATCTCAAAGGAGGGCATGATCCTGATGGTGCACGCACCCGCGTATGGGTTCAACGACGTCATCCCGTCCGGAATCAGTGTCGGAAGCAAAGCCATCCTGGATATCGTCAAGAAATACCGTCCCAAGCTCGTCCTTTCGGGACACATCCACGAGTCGTTCGGAAAGAAAGAGATGGATGGAACCGTTTTCATCAACCCAGGTGCAGTGAGGGATGGAAGATGTGCGATAGTCTCTATCGACGGAGATTCGATAGATGCGAGATTGATCGGGCCTCTCGACTGATTTTCAAAAAGTAAGATTTATATATAGAACCTGAATTGAGGAGGGTTGAGTAATCATGGCACTTTGGCAGGGAAGATCCAACAGAAAACCTACCGGCGGAAGGCTGGTCCCTAGACAGGGCAAGAGGAAGTTCGAAATCGGAAGAGAGAAGCAGTACACCAAGCTCGGAAAGCAGAGCCTCAAGCTGTACCGCACCTGCGGAGGAAATGTCAAGGTAGGTATGCTCGCAGCAGAATTCGCAAACGTTGTCGACAAGAAGACCGGAAAGGTCTCCAAGGTCAAGATCACCAACGTTAAGACTAACCCCGCTGACCCCAACTTCGTCCAGCGTAACATCATGAACAAGGGTGCTACGATCATGACTGAGCTCGGAGAGGCAGTTATCACATCCAGGCCTGGCCAGGATGGAACCGTCAACGCAGTGCTGATTGCATAAACACCTTTTCAAACCCCCCTTAACTCTCTTTTACGATCAACATGGCATACGACGACGATAACGCAATAGTGGTGTGGCCGGAATACTTCGACAAGAAGAGATCCCGCGCAGAAGGTAGAAGACTCCCTATTGAGCTGTGCGTCGACGAACCGAGTCTAGATATCATCGCAAAAGGTGCGATGATCCTAGACCTCGAATACAAAATATTCGAAGATATGGCATACCCCGCAAACTGGGCAGCCAAATCCGGATGCGTACGTATCGAGAGAGGTAAAATGCCTAAAACCACTCTTCTTAACGAACTTGCAAAGATTCTTGTATCCAACAGTTGAACGTAGTCACTTTATCTTCGAATGTGATACGTGGATGTATGCTGTCCCCGTTGGAATCTAGAATCCTTGACAAGAACTCCGAATGTCTTGGAGTTCCAATCAATGTTCTAATGGAAAATGCCGGAAGGGAATTGGCCAAAGTAGTGGACACTTTCGCCACAGGAAAGATTCTTTTCATATGTGGTAGCGGCAACAACGGAGGAGATGGGTATGCCGCATCACAGTTCCTAAAAACTAAAGCGGACTATTGTCACTTCCGTGAGCCGAAAAGTGACCTATGCATCGAAACATCCAAAAAGGTATTCTCACAGAGATATAGCCCAGAACTGATGACGAATTATGATACGATCGTGGATTGTGTACTGGGCACGGGTATCGAAGGGGCATTGAAACAACCATATGTGGATTTTATCGATACACTCAATTCTTTGAAGAAGAACGTCATATCGTGTGATGTCCCATCGGGACTTGGTACAGATCACAGTGTGATCGCGAACATAACAGTCACATTCCATGAAAAGAAGATCGGTATGTCAGAACAGAACTGTGGTAGAATTATCGTTTCGGACATAGGCATACCAGAAGAAGCTAAGACCCACCTCAATAAAGGAGATTTTCTCAGATACCCTATACCAAAGGATAATAGTCACAAGGGTCAGAATGGACGGTTGATCATCGTAGGTGGCGGGCCTTTTGTAGGAGCACCGATTTCAGCAGCGTTGGCAGCTACCAGGGTAGGTACGGATCTTGTAACGATATTCACACCAAAAAGGAGTTTCATCCCAATCGCGTCACATTCCACCGCATACATAGTAAAGGAATTGTCATCAGATAACCTATGTATGGAGGATGTGAACACCATACTGAATGCGTGCAAGAGTGCCGATGCACTACTGATAGGTCCAGGACTCGGTTGCGAAGGAACAACCGTAGCAGAAGCTACCAGAGCCATTGTGGAATCCGCAGAAATACCGATCGTTATTGATGCGGACGCTATAACTCATGTTGCAGGATTTGAGCCCCTTTACAATAACGTTGTTTTCACCCCACATAAGAGGGAGCTCAGTCGCCTGATCGGACAGGACGGACCATCCGATGAAGTCATCCAAGGACTATGTGATAACGGAACTGTGATCCTTCGCAAAGGAAGGATCGACAGGATCTATAACGGAACCGAGATACGTTACAATCAGAGTGGGTGTTCGGGAATGACAGTCGGTGGAACGGGAGATGTGCTTGCAGGGATAGTTGCAGGATTATTATCCAAGGGGATGTCTAACTTTGATTCCGCCTGCCTGGGTGCATACATTTGTGGGCTTGCCGGAAGGATGGCATTCGATGAACACTCGTACGGAATGAACTCCGAAGACGTGATCGCTCACATTGGACATGTTTTGAAAGAGGGCCTGGAATGACAGAGATCCAACCTGTGTACGGTTCGCCTGCATTGACGGTGGATTCTACATTGGTTATTGCAGATCTGCATATTGGCGTGGAATCCCACCTCAGAAGCAAAGGATTCCACCTCATATCCAGAACAGATGATATGTACGACGAGATCCTGTTATCCGCAGGAGACTGTAACAAACTCGTAGTTCTCGGAGATGTCAAGAACACCGTACCTGGCTCATCCAAACAGGAATATACGGAGATTCCGGAATTCTTCGTAAAACTTACAGAGGTATTCAATAAGGTCACCGTTGTACGCGGGAATCACGACACCAACATCGAAGAGTACCTTCCACCCGAGGTGGAAATAGCTCCAGCAACTGGGATGATACGTGACGATGTTGGGTACATCCATGGCCACACATGGCCGTCCAATGAGGTAATGAGTTGCAAGACCCTCGTTATGGCCCACAATCACCCTGCTATGGCCTTTGTGGACGGGATTAAAAAACAAATGAGTGAACCGTGCTGGCTACGTGGGAAATTCATCTCCGGAGGAAATCGTTATCTACAGTATCCGGAATCGTTCATCGTTGTTCCCGCGTTCAACAGATTATTGGGGGGATCACCGGTAAATGGAGAGAATACAGATTTTCTTGGACCTCTGATGAAACCCGAGTTCATTGACATGGACAATATGGACATCTATCTTCTTGATGGGATCCACATCGGTAAACGCGGCGATAATCTGGTGAAGTGCCGTTTGTGGAAGGACTGAGTCCGAATACACTTTTGAAAACCGAGCCCTTCAGAATACGAAAGCGGAAGACAATCTAGTAGGGTTTGTAATAGGGGGCCGAAGCCCCCATTTAGTTTCAGCTGCGAGAGATAGTCTCGATGACGGATCCGTCGCGGTCCTTGATGACTGCGGTCAGAGGCATCTTTCCGGGCAGGCTGTGGGTTGCACAGGAGTTGCACGGGTCGTATGCCCTGAAGGCCATCTCGACCATGTTCAAGAGACCGGGGGAGACCTCAAAGTTCTTGATGAGTCCCTTAGCGGCGCTCTTGACATCGATGTTCATGGAACCGTTGTTGTTGGTAGTTCCGACAACGAGGTTACATGCGGTGACGATTCCGTTCTCGTCGCAGGTGTAGTCGTGGGTCAGAGTTCCTCTGGGTGCCTCGACACATCCGACTCCGCGTCCTCCGGGGACGAGGTCGGTCTGCTTGATGTCACCATTGAGGAGATCTGCGTGCTGTGCATCCTCGAGGACCTTCTCTGCTGCGTAGATCATCTCGATGATCCTTGCCCAGTGGGTTGCGAGGGTGAAGTGCACGGGTCCCTCGACACCGAGGTCCTTGAAGAATCCGCGGTACTCGTCGAGTGCTTCCTGCGCGATGGGAGTGGAGATTCCCTTACAGACGTTGAGCCTGGAGAGAGGAGTTGCACGGTAGATACCGTTGTCGGCACCTGCGTACAGTCCCTTGTATCCGACCTTCTTCAGGTAGGGGAACTTCTCGTAGGACCAGGGCTCACATGCCTCGGAGATGTTGTCGAGGTAGTCGTAGGGGTCGTACTGTGCGAAATCTGCTCCCTTGGGGTCGATGACCTTGACGGGTCCGTCGTGGAACTCAAGATTTCCGTCCTTGTTGACAAGTCCCATGTAGTAGGACTCCTGGTAGTACAGGTCGGGGTTCTTGATGATGTCGACGTAGTCAGGGTTTGCAAGAACGACGTCCTTCAGGACCTGCAGAGAGGTCTTGGAGAACTCAACGAGGTTCTCTGCGTACTTGACGATCTCCTTCTGCTCGGCGGCGTTGATTCCCTTGGAGACTCCTCCGGGAACTCCCATGAGGGGGTGAGTTGCCTTTCCACCGATGATTGCCTGGATCTTCTGTGCCTGGGACCTTGCCCTGAGGACTGCTCCTCCGAGCTCGAGTCCGACTGCACCGACGACACCGAGGACGTTCCTGGATGCTGCGGGTGCTCCGGGTCCAAGCACGAAGTCGGGTGCAGCCAGTGCATAGAAGTGTGCGATGTGGCTGTGCACGAAGTGTGCGTGGTAGAACAGATCCCTGATCAGGAATGCGGTCTCGGTAGGCTTAGCGTTGTAACATCCGTCGATTGCCTTGGTTGCTGCAAGGTGGTGTGCACCGGGACAGACACCGCAAAGCCTTGCGGTGATCTGGTTGAGCTCGGTGACCTTCCTTCCGATGCAGAACCTCTCGAATCCCCTGAGCTCGGGAACCTGCCAGTAGGTGTTCTCGACGTTTCCGTTGTCATCGAGGAAAATCTCGATCTTTCCGTGACCCTCGAGACGGGTGATGGGGTCGACCAAGATCCTCTTCGAATCTACTTTCTTCTTCTCATCCCAAATGATAGGTGCGGCCATTTACTGACCTCCTTCTTTGACTGATCTCTTGATCAGTGATTTGGACATCGTGAATGCATAGAAGTAACCCAGAGGGTCCTTAATGCTGGACATGATGTCAATGATTTTGTCTTCTTTACAGATGGGGTCCTCGTCGATGATGGGGAACAGAGATGCGACTGCAGTGAAGACGGATGCTCCCTGCTCGCTGACTGCATCGGTGGGTCCGTAGCATCCACGGCAGGGCTGACCTGCGCGGGTACACTTTGCACCGCATCCACCAACGGTTGCTGCTCCGAGACAGAGGATTCCCTGGTCCATCAGGCAGAGGTCGGGGTCGACATCGACCTGGTAGGGCTCGAGGATCTTGTCCATCCTTCTGTTCTCCTTGGTCCTGGGGCACTCCTCACAGAGAGTCTTCTTGGTGACTCCGATCATAGTTCCCTTGGGGGGCAGTGCGACTCCGTTGTAAACGAAGTTGACGACTGCGTCAAGGAGTCCCTCGATGGTCTCCTGGGTAGGAGGGCATCCGGGAACGAAGTAGTCCACGTCGATAACCTGGTCAAGGGACTTGACGGAGTTGTAGAGAGTGGGGAGGGTCAGGGTTCCCTCGGGGACCTGGATCTCACTCTGGGGGACGTGGGGCTTCTCGGGGTATGCCTCGCAGAATGCTGCGGAGGAGGGAGTCTTCTTGTAGACGTAGTCGAGGATCTCATCCTTTCCGCCAGCGACGAGGTTGGCGAGTGCGGGAGTTCCACCGAAGCATGCGCAGGTTCCGTATGCGACGACGAGCGCGGACTTCTTCCTGAGGAGCTTGACCATGTGCTCGTTCTCGGAGGACCTGACTGCACCGTTGATGATGGAGACGGTAATGGATCCGTCCTCCATCTCCTCGATGTCGTGCTCCTTTCCGTCAGCTGCGACGGGCCACATGACGATGTCTGCCATGTCACCGATGTTCAGAACCTTCTCATCAGAGTCGAGGATCGAAACATCGCATCCACCACAAGCTGCTGCCCAGTAGAGGGCGAGCTTGATCTTTCCGTTTGCGGGTGCACCAAGGTTGGGCACGTAGCCGGGGATGGGCTGGAGTGCGCAGGACTCTGCGTACTTGGATCCCTGCATGGTGGATCCGCCGGCTGCGGGTGCGGCAGCTGCCTTTGCTGCTGCCTTGGGGGCTGCTGCGGGCTCTGCCTTGGGAGCCTTTGCCTCTGCAGCGCCTGCCTTAAAAAGGCCCTTAAGCTTGTCAACGAATCCCATTTTACTCATCTCCTTTTACAAGGGGGGTGGGTCCGAGTGCCTTGATTGTGTCAACGAACTCCACGATGGTCTTCTGGAACTTCTCTCCCTCAGATGCAGAAACCCACTCGAGCTTCAATCTCTTGGGATCGAATCCGTACTGCTCGAGAACCATCCTCAGAAGGGCGATTCTCCTTCTTGCCCTGTAGTTTCCACCGATGTAGTGGCAGTCTGCAGGGTGACATCCAAGGACGATGACTCCGTCTGCTCCCTTAGAGAATGCCCTAAGGACGAATTCGGGGTCGACACGTGCAGAGCACATGGTCCTGATGATACGGAAGTTGGTAGGCATCTGAAGCCTTGCGACTCCAGCTCCGTCTGCTCCCGCGTATGAACACCAGTTGCAACAGAATGCAACGATTCTAGGCTCAAAATCTGCCATGAATTCACTCTCCTCCAACAGGGAAGTCAAGACATGCATCGACTTCTGCGATGATCTGGCTGTTCTTGAATCCCTTCTGTTCCATCGCTCCGGACGGACAAGATGCTACACAGCATCCGCATCCCTTACAAAGTCCAGCGTTGACGTTGGACTTCAGACCGTTATCGGTCTCGACGATGGTGATTGCCTTGTAGTCACAGCATCCCTCACAGACACCGCATCCGTCACAGTAGTCTTCGTTGACTGATGCAACGATACCCTCGGAAGTAAGGAACTCCTTGGAGATGACGGTAAGTGCCCTGGAAGCTGCTCCGGATCCCTGTGCGATACACTCGTCCATGTGCTTGGGCCAGTGTGCGAGTCCTGCGACGTAGACACCCTCGGTTGCGAAGTCGACGGGCCTGAGCTTCTGGTGAGCCTCGAAGTAGAATCCGTCCTTGGAGATTGGGATCTTGAGCATCTTTGCGATGACTTCCTTCTCCTCGCGTGCGGGTGCGATACCGTTTGCAAGAACGACACAGTCGACGGGGACGGAGACGTCTGCGCCAAGGGTTTCGTCGAATGCGGTAACGGTGCTACCATCGTATGCGGGCAGGGGTGCGGCCTCGTCGTACCTGAGGAACCTGACTCCGACCTCACATGCCTTTCTGTACATCTCCTCGCGGAATCCGTAGGACCTGATGTCCTTGTGGAAGATGGTGACGTTAGCAGTGGGGTTTGCCAGCTTGATTGCGATTGCGTTCCTGAGTGAAGAGGTACAGCAGACACGGCTGCAGTAGGAGACCTTGTCGTTCCTGGATCCGACACACTGGATGAATGCAACGTCCTGTGCGTTGAACTTTCCGTCTGCGATCTCGTTCTCGACCTCGATGTTGGTCTTGACCTTTGCATCGGTGCCGTAGTTGTACTCAGTGGGCTGGTAAGCAGGTGCTCCGATTGCAAGGATGACTGCTCCGACTGCCTCGTCGGTTCCGTCCATGAGCTGGAGCTTGAAGTTTCCGACGAATCCGGGGAGGTCCTTGATCTCTGCGTTCAGGTGAACGGTGATGAGCTTGTTGTTGTTGACCTTGTCAATGAGCTCCTTGATGAACTCCTGAGTGTCAACTCCATCCTCCTTGTGCCTGAACTTGAGTGCCTGGCCTCCGAGCTGTCCCTCCTTCTCGACAAGGTGGACAGGAATGTTCTGTGCTGCGATGTCGAGTGCAGTGGTCATACCGGTGATACCTCCACCGATGACTGCTGCTGCGCTGGTGACGGGGATCTTGGATCCCTGGAGAGGCTCGAGGAGTGCTGCCTTTGCGATAGCCATCCTGACGAGGTCCTTTGCCTTCTTGGTTGCTGCCTCGGGCTCGTGCATGTGAATCCAGGAGCACTGGTCACGGATGTTTGCCATGTTGAAGAGGTAGGGGTTGAGTCCACCCTCGCGGCAAGCGACCCTGAACAGGGGCTCGTGGGTCCTGGGAGTACAGGATGCGACGACGACACGGGTCAGATCGTAGGTAGAGATTGCCTCGGAGATTGCCTGGAGACAGTCCTGTGCACATGCGTACATGGTGGAAGTGGAGTAAACCACGTTGGGGAGTGTCTCTGCGTACTTTGCGACCTCGGGAACGTTGACGGTTGCACCGATGTTGATACCGCACTCGCAGACCCATACTCCGATGCGGACGGGCTTGCCGACGACATCCTTCTCTGCAGGGTACTCCTTGGGTGCGCAGGGCACGAAGTTCTCATCGACGATGTAGGATCCTGCCTTTGCTGCTGCTCCAGAGGACTCTGCAACGGTGGTCGGGATGTCCTTGGGTGCGGAGAATGCTCCGGAGACAAGGATACCGGGCCTGGAGGTCTCGAGGGGCTTGAAGACGGAGGTCTCACAGAATCCGTACTCGTTCAGGTTGACACCGAGGACCTTGGAGAGGTTCTCTGCGTCTGCAGGGGGGTTAAGTCCGATGGAGAGAACGACGAGGTCGTAGACTGCTCCGACTGCGTTACCGTCCTTGTCGGTGTAGTTGACGGTGAGCTGCTTGGTGACAGGGTCCTCCTCGATGTGGGAGACACGTGCACCCCTGTGCATGTTGATCTTGTACTGGCTCTCGGCCCTCTTGATGTAGGCCTCGAACTCCTTACCGTAGGACCTGATGTCCATGAAGAAGATGTCTTCCTGAACGTCGGAGTGCTCCTTGGTAATGATTGCCTGCTTTGCTGCATAGGTACAGCAAACAGAGGAACAGTACTTCTTCCAGCCCTTCTTCTCGGACCTGGAACCGCAGCACTGGATGTATGCGATCTTCTTGGGGTCCTCTTTGTTGGAGGGGCACTTGATGTGACCGTGGTCAGGACCGGATGCGCACATCATCCTCTCGTATTCCATAGAGGTGACGACGTTGTCGAACCTTCCGTATCCGTACTCGGTTGCGATTCCTGCGTCCCAGAGCTGGAATCCAGCTGCTGCGATGATGGATCCGACCTCGATAACTTCCTCGGTTTCCTTGTCGTCGAAGTTGATTGCACCCTTCATACAGGCCTTCTCACACTTCTTACCGCACTTGCCCTTGGAAATCATAAGGCAGTGCTCTGCATCGATCAGTGCAACCCTGGGGACTGCCTGAGCGTGAGGGATGTAAATAGCTCCCCTGTTAACAAGTCCGTACTCGAACTCGTCGGGGATCTTTGCCTTCTCTCCACCGAGAACACAAGCTTTAACACAGTCACCGCATCCGGTACAGGAGCTCATGTTGACGTACCTGGGCTTCTTCTTGACAGTGACCTTGAAATCTCCGGCCTCTCCGTCAACCTTAACGACCTCAGAATAGGACAGTACGGTGACATTGGGGTGGCCTGCACAATCTGCCATCTTGGGCGAAAGGATACATGCAGAACAGTCATTCGTAGGGAAAGTCTTGTCGAGACGGCACATCTTTCCACCGATGGTGGGGTCTTTCTCCACCAAGTAGACGTGGATGTCCCTGTCGGCAAGATCCAACGAAGCCTGGATACCTGCGATTCCTCCACCGATAACCAACGCTGATTTAGTCATTCTTTTGCCTCCTTAATACTTTAAGTATGTTGGAACGAAAGTCAAGATAGAATCTATGTATATTAACCATTTCTACAATATGTATATATAATATTGATTCATTTATCTAACGTCAAATCGATTTTGTCACAAACTTTTACGAACTATTTTTTTAGATAATCACAAAAACATATGAGCCAGCATACCAAATCATACACTGAAAAATATAGTATCTTTAATGATAATGCTACCAAAATACAAGTTATAAATTTTAAACAATTTTGGACGTTTCCGAAATAATTTATTTGAACTAAAAAAATCAATTCGGCAAATGTATTTAAACGAACGTCCCAATTGATACCGTATGATTGACGTACCGATTCTGATGCTGGGCGGTTGCATCCTCGCCGTAACAGCCATCGGTACTATCGGTACAATTCGCCGTGACAAACATTCCAAAGAGATGAAACACAGGCTCCTGGATGACAGGTCGGCATTCCATGTGGAGGACTATCACGCCGACACCCGTTGTGACATATGCTTCGATGACGTGAAGGGCGAGACGGTATGCGACTGCACCTGCGGAAAGACGTTCCATAGAACGTGCGCTGAACCGACTGGCTCATGCCCATATTGTGGAACCGCCTTCGACAACTTCCCGATCAAGGAACGCGAATCCAGGATGCTGACGTGCTTCCGTTGCGGAAGGGCTGTCGAAGGCAACATCTGTGAATGCGGAACAGTGATACCGTTCAAGGACAAGACGTTCCGTTGTCCGTGCGGAGAAGAACTCCGCGAAGAATCGGAATGGTGCCCCAATTGTGGAAGGACTTTCGAAAGACGTATCGCTTTGGCGGACAAATCATTATTTCCGAAAGAGTGATGTGGTGTACGATGGTCGTCAAATCCAAGCGCGGAAGGAGAAGGTACATCGCGTTCACAGTCGATGGGTCACTCACCAAAGAGACATTGATAGCCAGATTCAGGACGTCCGACCTACCTTTCGAACCACGTGTCGTCCAATGTTCCGAAGGATGGTGCATCATCCGTTGTGGACCCAAGGAGCGCGAAGATGCCATCGCGATAATGAAGGCCGTGGACCCGAAATCTACATCCCTGTGCACATCTGGTACTGTCATCACCCTCAGGAACAGATATCCCGAACTGATGCGCCTCAGACCTCCACCGAAGAGACGTTGAAACAACGTATCCATTCTTAACACGCGTATGAAAGTACATATAGTCGCTGGTGATAACCGCTCCTAATATAGGAGAGCGAAATATGCAACCAGGACAGATGAACTATGACAGGGGAATTACCGTTTTCTCCCCTGACGGAAGGCTTTTCCAGGTCGAGTATGCCCGCGAAGCCGTCAAGAAAGGTACCACCACCATTGGTCTGAAGTACAAGGATGGTGTGGTCCTCATCGTCGATAAACGCGTATCGAGCAGGCTCATCGAGCCCAAATCCATCGAAAAGATCTACAACATTGACAAATTCATCGGATGTGCAACATCCGGACTCGTCGCTGACGCAAGAGTCCTCGTAGATGAGGCAAGAAAGGCAGCACAGGTCCACAAGGTCACATACAACGAGAACATCACGGTTGAGGCATTGGTCAAGAAGATCTGTGACCTCAAGCAGAACTACACCCTCTACGGAGGAGGACGCCCCTTCGGAACCGCACTCCTCATGGCTGGAGTCGATGACCTCGGTTGCCACCTCTTCGAGACTGACCCCTCCGGAGCACTCATCGCATACAAGGCAGGCTCCATCGGTTCTGGACGCCCCGTTGTCATGGACATCTTCGAGAAGGAATACAGGGACGACCTCACCTACGATGAGGCTATGCTCCTTGGACTCAGGGCGCTGTCCGTCGCCATCGAGGAGAAACTCGATCCCGCATCCGTCGAATGCAGTGTTGTTGAACCCAACAAACCATTCAGAAGACTGAACGAAGTCGAGATCGGTGAATTCGTCAAGAAACTCGATGAGACTCCCGAGAAATCTGAATGAGATAACATGGTCAATCTTGATGATGCTATCGTGGCTCGCCTCGAAACCCATGGCGAGACCTTCGAGATCCTTCTCGATCCATCCGCAATGAACCTCCTCAAGGCAGGGAAGGAGATCGACCTCCTCGAATACCTCGCCGTCGAGGATGTGTTCAACAACGCCAGAAAGGGTACGAGACCCGCGGAGGACAAGATACGTGAGGCGTTTGGAACATCGGATGTCAAAGAGATTGCGGAGAGGATCATTGCCAAGGGAGAAGTACAGATCACTGCGGAACAACGCAAGGAGATGCTCCAGGCAAAGAAACAGCAGGTCATCACATACATCGCCGCGAACGCGATCAACCCGCAGACTAAGTTGCCTCATCCGCCAATGAGGATCGAAATGGCACTCGAGGAAGCCAAATTCCACGCTGATCCATTCAAATCCGTGGACAGACAGGTGGAGGAAGCGATGAAACTTCTCAGGCCACTCCTCCCGATCAAGTTCGAGAAGACGAAAGTGGCGATCAAGATGAAGGGCGACGATTATGGAAAATGCTACGACGACCTCATCCACTTCGGACTCGTAGAGAAAGAGGAATGGCAGTCCGACGGATCGTGGATAGGCATAATCGAGATACCTGCGGGACTCATCGATGAGCTGAAACTCAAGATTGGCAACAAGACGAAAGGTAGCGCCACCTTCAAGGAATTGCGCGCATAACATTCAAGAAGTGATAAAATGGAAAGAAGAAACGCCAAACCCAAACGCGAGCTCGTCCTCCCCGGCGATGTCATCGACGAATCCGGTGCAAAGGCTGGAGAGTACGCGTACAGCAGAGAGGGCAAGGTCTACGCTGCAGTCATGGGGATAAAAAATGTCTCCCCCATCGGCGTCAGCGTCATCCCGCTGTGGGGCCAATACATGCCCAGCGCAGGAGATTTTGTGATCGGAGTCGTAAACGACATCGGACCATCGAACTGGATGATTGACATCAACGCACCCTACCCCGCACCACTGCACGTCAGTGAGGTCCCGTGGAAGGTGGAGTTCGGAGACACCTCCAGGTTCCTGAACATCGGAAACGTGGTCTTCCTGAAGATCCTCTCCGTCGACGAGAGCAAGAAGATCCAGGTCACAATGAACGACTCCGGACTCAGGAAGGTAGAGGGCGGACTCCTCGTAGAGATTGCACACTCTAAGGTATCCAGGGTGATCGGAAAGAGCGGATCCATGATCCAGTTGCTCAAAGCGGCGTCCGGATGCCGCATCTTCGTCGGTCAGAACGGAAGAATCTGGATTGATGGCGAGGAGGACAGGGCTGCTGTCGTTGCCGATGCAATCAAGATGATCGAGGAGAAGGCACAGGCACGTGACCTTACCGAGAAGGTCAAAGTATATTTGGAAAGCAAACTCCCAGCAGAGGAGGAGTGAGCATGAGCGGACACACAGATATGGTATTAGTTGACGAGAACGGCATGAGGATCGATGGCAGGACTGCCACCGAGCACAGGCCTATCAAGATCGAGGCCGGCGTATTGAAGAATGCCGACGGATCAGCATACGTAGAGATTGGAAAGAACAAGGTCCTTGCAGCAGTATACGGACCCAGGGAATGCCACCCCAGGCACCTGCAGAACCCTACCAAGGCAATTGTGCAGTGCAAGTACAACATGCAGGCATTCTCAGTCAGTGACCGTAAGAGACCCGGAACCGACAGAAGGTCCATCGAAATCTCCAAGATCACCGCAGAGGCTCTCGAGAACGTCGTACTGACCGAGCTCTACCCCCGCGCATCCATCGATGTCTACATCGAGATCCTCCAGGCAAACGCTGGAACCAGGTGTGCAGGACTCACCGCAGCATCCGTCGCTCTTGCAGACGCAGGAATCCCCATGAGGGACATCGTACCCGCAATCGCAGCTGGAAAGGCCGACGGACATGTCCTCCTTGACCTCAACAAGGAAGAGGACAACTATGGTCAGGCAGACGTCCCCATCGCAATCGTACCCTCCACAGACGAGATCGTTCTCCTCCAGATGGATGGAAACATGACCCGCGAGGAGTTCGACAAGGCCATCAGCATGGCGGTCAACGCATGCCACGAAGTGTATGACATCCAGAAGGATGCCCTCAAGAGACGCTACTCTGTGAAGAACGAGGAGAGTGATTCAGATGAGTAATCAGGCAATCTCCGATATCAAACGCGACCACATCATCAACCTCCTTGCTAAGGGAACCAGGACCGACGGTCGTTCCCCTAGCGACATCAGGGAGATCTCCGCATCCGTCAACTGCATCGAGTCCGCTGACGGATCCGCAAGAGTCAAGCTCGGAAACACCGAGGTCATTGCAGGAGTCAAGATCATCCCCGGAGCACCTTTCGGTGACACCCCCAGATCCGGAGTCTTAACCACCGGTGCAGAGCTCATCCCCATGGCACACCAGTCCTTCGAATCAGGACCTCCTGGAGAGGACGCCATCGAGCTCGCACGTGTCGTTGACCGTGGAATCAGGGAATCCGGAATGGTCGATGTCGACGAACTCTGCATCACCGAGGGTGAGAAGGTTTGGATGTGTTTCATCGATATGTACGCCCTCGACTACGACGGTAACCTGTTCGATGCATCCAACCTCGCAGCAGTTCTCGCACTGAAGACTGCAATGATCCCTGGAACCCAATATGGACTGCCTGAATGGGACAGACCCCTGCCCATTACCTGCATGCCCATCTCGGTCACTTCCAGCAAGATAGGAAATACTTTAATACTGGACCCAAATTTCGACGAAGAACATATCTCCTCCGCACGTCTGACGGTCACAACCGACGACAACGGAAACTTCAGAGCTATGCAGAAGGGCGGCCAGGGTTCCATCACTCTGACGGAACTCGGACAGTGCCTCGACATCGCAGTCGAGAAGGGTAAGGAGATCAGAGAAACTCTCAACAAAATCATCGGGTGATACCAATGGCAAAGAGAACCAACAAAGCAGGAACCTCCGGTAGGTTCGGAGCAAGATACGGTGTCGTCATCCGCAACAGGGTGAAGACCATCGAAGCTGAGCAGAAGAAATCCCACGAGTGCCCCGTGTGCCACCACGCCTCCGTCAAGAGGGTCAGCTCCGGCATCTGGGCATGCAGGCACTGCAGTGCCAAGTTCGCAGCAGGAGCATACACTCCCGAGGCGAAGAAGGCAATCTCGCAGGTATCCGAGAACTGAAACCAGCCAAAGAGGTGAGTTGATTGTACAGATGCTCAAAATGCAATGAGCCCATCAGGGACACGAAGAACCTTCAGTGCGAAAGGTGCGGATCGAAGATCTTCTACAAAGAGAGACCTAACGTGAAGAAGGTCCTCAAGTCCGACTGAACAATCATGTTGAAAGCGGTTCTCAGAGTCGAATCATCGGACGCAGGAACCATCCTTTCTGCCCTCCAACCGGAGGTCGGAAGGGAACTCCCACGCACCAACGTCTCCCTGTCGGGGGATGATGCGTCGGTGACCCTGGTCATCGATGCCACCGATGCTTCGGCAATGAGAGCAGCATTGAACTCATACCTCGGTTGCATCAGGATCACGGAAGATATCAGTAGGATCACAAGGTGATTTGATGAACAATATCAGCCCCCAGCTTCAGAACCAGATTGCCCAGTTCCAGCAGCTTCAGCAGCAGCTTCAGCAGCTCGGCAGTCAGAAACTCCAGATGAACGCACAGTTGAAGGAGATGGAGAGGACCATCGCGGAACTCGACAAATCCACCGGCGATGTCTACAAGAACGTCGGATCCCTTCTCGTCAAAGTAGATGACAAGGCAGCTGTCAAGGCCGATATCGAGGAGTCCATGGAGACCCTCGAGATCAGGATCAAGTCTCTGGAACGCCAGGAAAAGGGCCTCCGCGAGAAGTACGACTCTCTCCAGGAGACCATCAACAAGGCAATGGGACAGGCACCTGCACAGCAGGCATAAACACATTCAACCAACCCCTTTCCCCAATTTTCTTCCTTTTAGACACACTTCTACGAACAAGTGCCATATATCGGGATTGCATGCCCACTATCATGTACAAGACAGTGGCTGACAGACTGGAGAACTGCAGCAAGGTCATTCTCGTTCATGGTAACGCAGACATGGATGCAATCGGATCCGCATACGCTCTATCGTTGGCATTTGGTGATGCTACGATCTATGCGCCGAACGGTATAGACCGTGTGGCCAAAATGGTAGCGGACAAGATGGACATACCTATCCATGAAAAGGCCGACCTGTCTCAATTCGAGCGCGTCATTGTGGTGGACACATCATCTCCTGAACAACTCTCCAATGGGACAGAGATGGATTTTCCCGATGACACGATTGTTATCGATCATCACGTACCCAGTGGAAAATGGAACGAGGAATACACACTTTGTGATACCACAAAGGTCGCATGCACACAGATCATCCTGAGGATCATCAAAGCCTCCGGCAAGACGATCACAAAAGAGATCGGACTCGCACTCATCGGAGGTATGATCACCGATGGCGGACACTTCCAGTTCTCCACATCCGAGCTCCTCAGGGACTTTGCGGATGTCATGGATGAGGCGGGTATTGACATGGACGAAGCATTCGCCCTTACCAAATCCGAGATTGGAATGTCCGAACGCATCGCAATGATGAAATGTGTGGAAAGATCAAGATTCGAGCGTGTTGGAGACATGATCGTTGCTGTAGCGATCGGTGGAAGCTTTGAAGCATCCGGATGCAGAGCGCTCCTAACTTCTGGAGCAGATGTCGCATTCGTCGCATCACAGAGAGACGATTCTTTCAGACTGAGTGCCAGAACCACACAGGATATCGTGCGCAGAGGCCTTCACCTCGGAGAGATCCTCAAAGGACTCGGAACGGAGACCTGTACGGAGGGCGGAGGACACGGCGGTGCCGCAGGAATGTCCGGTATCGGGGATGCCGAGGCTATGCTCCACATGTGCATGAAAAGGACGATGGATGTGTTCCGCGACATAAAGAAGGCATCTGAAAAGAAAGAATAAGGTCGGTTGACCTATTGAAGAAAAAGGATGGGTGTTGAACACCCATTCAAAGTTTTCCGAGCTTCTTGAGAACCTCAATCATTGCATTGTAGTTCTCAGGGTGCTGCTCGAAGTATTCCGCGACAGGTGCGAGACACTTACTCATTCCGTCCGCTACACCATCCTTGAGGTCCATAGGGGACAGAAGTGCCTTACCATCCACGACGGTGAAGTAATCCTTGGTAAGTGCTTCGTACGAGTCGTAAGAGACAGGACCGCCATACTTCTCGGGGCGGTTGATGTCCATACGTCCGATGGTGGGGAAGATGATGTATTTGGCAATCATCAGAACCGGGTTGGTGTCCTCCTCTTCCTGCTCTGGGGGACAGAATGCCTTCTTCATCTTCTTCTTGATCTCCTCCGGAGTGTCATGGATGTTGATGTTCCTATTGGGATCACTCTTGGACATCTTGGATGCGGTGGGATCCATCCTGTTTCCACCGGCAAGACCGGGGAGAAGGGGTGTATGGATAGCGATGGGTTTCCTCCAGTGAAGCTTCTCTGCTGCATCCCTTGCGAGCATGTGCGCACGTCTCTGGTCGATTCCTGCGTATGCGAGATCGACATCCATGGAGAAGATATCGGTTGCCTGCAGGATCGGATAGAATAATTTGGAGGAATCCACCTCTGCCTCGTCCTCGGAACGACCCATGATGGTCATAGCCCTCTTCACTCTGGAGAGGGAAGTTACCTTTGCGACCTTGATGACCTTCTCCCAATATTCGATCTCACTGAGGACCTCAGAAGCGTACTTGAATTCGACGGATTCCCTTGGAACACCGAGTGCGATGAAACAATCCTCCATGTACCTGGCACATGTACGAATGTTCTCAAGGTCGCCCCCGAGTTTATCATTGATATATGCGTGCCAGTCGGCCCAGAAGATAGTGACCTTGAATCCGGCGTTAGCGAGATCACGGATCTTACCAGCCACGAGTGCCCATCCCATATGAACAAGTCCCGACGGCTCGAATCCGATATATGCGGTGGGCTGTTCCTTAGTCTCGAGCAGTTCCCTGAGCTCTTTCTCCGTTATGAGCTCCTCCACATTTCTCATCACAAGCGCATATCTCTCTTCGATATCCATTTGAATCGAAACAATGATGATATCATCGTATAAAAAGAAAGTCAGGACATTTCTTTTATCTATCTGTCTGGCATTATACAGGTATGCTTGAGAGGACCGAGTCCAGTTTGAAATCCAGTCCGATCATCATGAAGAACGGATATCCATATGTGGTCAACCCCATTCTCGACGGGGTACCCAGAATGGATCCGGAGGTTCTTCGTGAGATCACAGATCGCATGTTGGAGATCTGCGATTTCGATTGTGACCTCATCCTGGCACCGGAAGCGATGGCCATTCCTTTCGCATCCATAATCTCGCTGAAAAAGAACATCCCCTATGCCATCATCAGAAAAAGGTCATATGGATTTGAGGATGAGATCCGGATCGACAAATCTACTGGCTATTCATCCAATTCGATGTTCATCAATGATATCAAACCAGGCGAGAAGGTGGTATTGATCGATGATGTGATAAGTACCGGAGGTACATTGAAAAGCATCGTGGATGCCGTGAGAGGACATGGTTGCAAGATTACGGAACTCGTTGTGGCCGTGAACAAATCCACGAATCTGGAAAAAGTGTCCGAGATGTTAGGTATCAACGTGAAATACGTCATCGGTCTGGACATCGTGGATGAGCAGATCATCTGTAAGCATTAACTGTAACATCCGCCTTATAATGGATGAGCCAGACATCCAAATCTATGTGTCTGGACCTACTGTTGATGATATTCTATGTGTGCACCATAGGTGCGATCGTAGGAAGCATCTCAGGACTTGTGCCAGGGATCCATGTGAACACACTTGCGGCACTCATATTGGTGTTCAATGACACGCTGGAATCCCTGATATCGATAATCGTACCCGATGACTATGTGCCTATGATGCTGGCTTGCATGGTAGTATCTGCTGCAGTAGTTCATTCAGCAACTGATTTCATACCCAGCCTGTTCTTCGGTGTACCAGATGCGGAGAACACATTGAACATCATGCCAGGACAGGAGATGCTGTTGGAGGGCCATGGGATGGTCGCGATAAGATGTGCGGCCATCGGAAGCCTCGTCGGAGCATTTGCATCGATAATACTTTCGATTCCGATGTACTACCTCCTCTCGAATGGGCTCGGAGATTATCTGGACAGCCTTACGATAGGTGTTCTGATATCCGTTCTGGCACTGATGATATACAGGGAACGCGAGGGTCGCAGGATACTCGGTCTGGCACTGATCTGTGGTTCAGGAGCGTTAGGTTGTGTGACCATGTCGATGGATCTGCCCTTCGTTAACGTATTCGGCATGGAACCCGAATCGATGTTCCCGATGCTTTCAGGATTGTTCGGGATACCGGCACTTCTGATATCGTCCCCTTCCGGACACATACCCCCACAGGAAGATGATGAGATCCTCCCGATAGGCCCGATACCTGGATTGAAAGGTACCGTGACAGGTAGCATAATGGGCTGGTATCCGGGAGTCACATCGTCCTGTGGAGCCTCTGTCGCCAGCAGCGTATTCGGAGAAGAGGACAAGAGAGGATATGTATCGATCATCTCATCGATTGGTACATCTGCGACGATGTTCACATTCATCGCACTGGCCGTATCCGGTAAGGAGAGATCTGGTACGATGACCGTCGTCAACGGGATACTCGATGGTGCGCCCATCCGCCCATTTGACGATACGTTCGTAGCGATACTGATAACGATGGCGATATCCTCCATTCTGGCATATCTGATAATGATTCGAGCGGGCAAGATAATATGCAAGGTCATCGAGCACGTGGATGTCTCCAAAATGAATGCAGCGGTGTTGACCCTCATGATCGTACTGACGATACTGTTCACCGGATACTGGGGATTGGTGCTCCTGTTGGCATGTACCTTACTAGGCCTTGTGCCAGTGGTGTTCGATGCCAACAGGATGCATTTGACAGGTTGTCTCATAGTCCCAGTACTTCTATTCAAACTGGGACTGATGTGACTCACTTCTTCTTTTTCTGTTTCTTGACGCCTGCACGGAGATACTTGAGAAGGTCCGCATCCCTCTCATCATCCCAATCCGGAGTGTATCCTGCCTTGATGTACTCGTCAAACCATACTTTGCACTCGGACATCCAGGAGTCCATCTCGTCCGGAAGGTCCTTGCAGATGAACACGATGTTATCCTCGCTCGGAACCCATTTATCTGGTACGCGATAGTCCTCCTCGTCCAACAGGGCGATGGCGAAGATCATCTTGCTGAGTCCGGAGAGTTTGGTGTATAGGCCTGCCTGCATCAGATATTCCTGCGGAACATCTGGAACATCGCCTTTCTCCTCCTCCCACCTGTTACGGTTCATCGTCTTGATCTCTAGGACGGCGATACGTTTTCCGTTCTGCGTGATGTATCCGTCGACCAATCCGCCGAACATCTTCTCTGTATGGAAATGATCGTACCCACACCTTTCCGGTGGAGCGGGATCCTCCACACCGGCTACACCCTCTATACCCAGCAGATCCGATACGATGGATACGTTCTTGCGAACATGATCCCTCATGATGGGTTCGATAGCGTTACCTGCCACGATGTATTTGTTAGAGGGCTCTTCGTATCCGAATCCTGCGATCTCACATGCAACTGCGAACGGAGTCTTAAATCTAGATACGCCAAGAATCCCGCCGATCCTGTGTCCGGTGATCTTCTTCGGTGCCCAGGTATCGAACTCGATGTAACGTTCGTCCTCATGCATCTCGATGATGTTGTTACGTCCGTCGAATGCCATCGTATCAACAACTCACTCAAGGGACTTGACGATCGCGTCTGCCAATACGTCTAGATCCGCGGACTGCTCAGGTTTCATGGAGGACCTGATGATGAAGGTCTCCCCAATCTGGGTCATCTCCTCCATCTCCGACAGCATCTCCTTCATCACCTTCTCGGAAGCTGCTGACCAGGAACCGTTCGCGATGAGGGAATACTTCCTCTTCTGAACGGCCATGGAGGCCATGTCCTCGATGGCTGTCCTCATCATAGGCTGAAGTCCGTTGTTGTATGTAGGGGCCGCAAGGACCAGGTTGCTGTACTTGAAAGCGTCAGCAACGAGGTAGGAGGGGTGGGTCATCATGAGGTTGATCACGGATACGTCCTTGACACCTCTCTCGTTCAACTTCTGTGCGAGGAGGTTGGCGGCTGCCTCGGTGTTACCGTACATGGATGCGTATGCGACCACGACACCTTTGACCTCTGGCTCATATGTGCTCCAGTGCTGATACTTATCGATGATGTAATCGAGGTCCTTGTCCCATACCTGACCGTGGAGAGGGCAGAAACGATTGATCTTGATTCCGCCGGCCTTACCCAATACCTTCTGGACGTGCTTGCCGTACTTTCCAACGATGTTGGTGTAATACCTTCTGGCGTCGTCGAGATATTTTCTGTCGAAGGTCTCACGGTCTGCGAACAGCTGACCGTCCGATGCACCGAATGATCCGAACGCGTCCTCACAATAGAGGGTCCCGTCATAGGAATCGTATGCGAACATGACCTCTGGCCAATGGACCATCATAGCCTGTACGAATGTAAGCGTGTGCTTTCCGAGGGAAAGTGTGTCCCCCTCAGAGATAGGCATGGTGTTCTTCGGAACGAGTCCGTAGAAGTCATTCATCATCTCGATGGCTCTGGGACTTGCGACGACCGTGACATCCGGGTATGTATCCACGATACGCTTGATCTGTGCACCGTGATCGGGCTCCATGTGTCCCACGAAGAAGTAATCGGGCGCCTTCCCATCCAAAGCTGCCATGAGGTTCTCCCAATATTGCGGTGCGACACTGACGTCACATGTATCCATGATTATGACCTTCTCATCCCTGATCACGTATGAGTTGTAGGACACACCATTAGGAATAGGGAACATACCCTCGAAGATGGGCATGCTCCTGTCATCGGCTCCAATCCAAATCACATCCTCAGTGACATTTCTTATTGCGTACATGATAATCTCTCTATGATACCATATCACAATCTGGATATTAATGATTATCAAAACACTCGGATTTATAGAACGACACAATCGTTTCGAATGTGAACAAAACAAAACTGAACATGAAGAAACAAAAGTATGGTGGGCCCGGCCGGATTTGAACCGGCGACCTCCGCAATGTCAATGCGACGTCATAACCCCTAGACCACGGGCCCGATAAATGGGAGATTACCTTCTCATTATTATAGGTTACGATTGTGGCCACCGATAGATGAACAAAAATATTCAAAATCCACACAGAGTGGGTGAATATCTTTTGCTATAACCTAAATAGTGCACAGTATTAATGCATGAGTATGCTGACATTGGGCATCGAAGGCACGGCACACACATTGGGGGTCGGAATCGTGGATACCGACAGGAAAGTGATCGCCAACGTGCTTGACATGTATCGCCCCGCAGAAGGAGGATTGCACCCTCGAGAGGCTGCCAACCACCATGGGGATGTCGTAGCATCCCTGATCGTGAAAGCGACCGAAGAAGCGAATGTCAACCTTTCTGAGATCGAACTCGTATCATTCTCCAAGGGCCCGGGATTGGGGCCTTGTCTCAGAACCGCTGCCACAGCAGCCCGCGCACTGTCGTGCTCCCTCAAGGTACCGATTATCGGTGTAAACCACTGTGTCGCCCATGTGGAGATCGGGAGGGCAACTACCGGCTGTACCGATCCCGCATTACTGTACGCCTCCGGAGGGAATACACAGATCATCGCATTCTCTAATGGCAAATACAGGATCTTCGGTGAGACCATAGATGTCGGCATAGGCAACATGTTGGACAAGCTGGGCAGAGAACTTGGATTGGGGTTCTACGCCGGACCCACCATAGAGAAATTGGCACTTGAAGGGGACAAACTTCTGAACCTCCCCTATTCGGTCAAAGGGATGGATGTTTCATTCTCCGGGATCATGACCGCTGCCTTGGCATTGAGGAAGAAAGGACACCGTCTGGAGGATATCGCGTACTCGGTGCAGGAAACCGTGTTTGCGATGTTGGCGGAGGTCACCGAACGTGCAATGGCACATGTGGGTAAGGATGAGGTCCTTCTGGGCGGCGGCGTGGCTCAGAATACTCGCCTTCGCACAATGATCGACGAGATGGCCAAGGAACGCGGTGCCAGGATGTTCGTACCGGACAGGAGATTGTGCATGGACAATGGTGCCATGATCGCATGGTTAGGAAACATCATGTACGAATCGGGAGTCCGTATGGACATTGCTGACACTGCTGTGGAACAGAGATTCAGGACCGATGAGGTGAACGTCACTTGGCGTGATTGAGCTTCTGCTCGCCAACGATCTCGTCCAACTTCTTCAGGAACTCCTGACCTCTCGAACTGGGGAAATTTGCACCGGATGCGATCCTGTGTCCTCCTCCCTGTCCGCCGACTGACTCCGAAGCCACATTCATGGCCACGGAAAGATCGATTCCGCAATCCAATTGGTCCCATGTACCTCTGGCACTTGCCTTGGCCTTACCGTCCGTACCATAGTTGATTCCAATGGTTGGCTTCGATGGGTCACCGAGATAATGCATCACGATGTTACATAGGATGCCTGTGAATCCTGTGGACGTGGAGTCGAAGAACTGGATGTTCTCCATGGGCGTGACCTTCATCCTGTCCAGTTCGACGGTGGCTTCGATGACGTCCCTCTTTGATGTGTAATTGAGTTCTCTGGCATACGTGATGGAATCGGTATTACCGAAACAGATTCCGACACCGATGCCACCCATCTTCTCCCTACCGCATGCATTGAATAGGTCGCTGAGGGTCTCTGCATCCATGCCCATATCCTTCAGGATGTATCTTGTCCTAGCAGTCTCCTCAAGGGTCTGTACGGACACACCCTGTTTCAAAAGTTTCACGGCGATCATCGATGAAAGCCTGTGCTTCTCATCATCTATCAGATCGAGGAAATCCTTGGTCTGCTCGATACCGGCCTCATCCAGGAATGCCTTGACCCCGCTGCTACTTCCTCCGATACCACTGATGTATGGCTCGGTAGAGACGTACAGGGATTGTGACAGGGTGCCCGTAGGTATGAGTGACCCGTCGACTACGGAGATGAGTCCTCTTTCCTTAGCACCCTCCTCGAGGTAGATGTTCAATCCGCTGAGTCCGTTGATGTGTTGCCTATCACCGGCTATCCCTCCGAATGCGTACCTGACGAGATCCCAGTTCCTCTCGTCAACGGTGACGGCAAGAAGGAACGCCAACGTGGATCCGCATCCGGAGGTCATCCCGTCTATGTCATAAAGATGTGGATTGATGTACGTGATACCATTGGCGACCTTGTCGGACTTGTGATGATCCAGAACGATGACGTCCTTCTCCAGACTCTCGAACTGATCGAGGTAGGATGCACCGATATCGGACATCAGGATGCATCTTGAATTGGAATCCCTCATCATCGCAAGGACCTCGTCATCGAGGACAGGTACGAACGTGACCTGGTATTCGATGTCGAGTCTCTGCAACATACATGCAATGATACCTCCAGCGGCTACGCCGTCGGCATCGTGATGAGAGAATACGTGAATGAAGTCATGACTGCGTATGTGTTCCGCAGCGATGGATAAAGTTGAAAGAAGTTTGGAAGGTAGGTCGTATTCGACCATAATTCACCTTACTTGAGCAACAGTTCCGCAGTGTTGATGGAATACTTCCAATCAGAAGCGATGACCTTGTTTGCCTTGTAGTAGCGCTCAAGTCTCCTGATCCTAGCCTCGATGAGCTGGAGTCCCCTCTTGTTGGAGAGATCTCCCTTGTTCTTCTTGAGGTGAACGTTGAGAGCGATTGCGCGCCTCATGAGGTTTGCGAGGTCCTCGGGAAGTGCTCCTGCGACTCCCTTCTCCTTCATGATTGCGGTGATGGTCTTTCCGGTTGCGAGTTTTACGTCAGGAACTCCATACTGGTCCCTGAGAACGAGTCCGATCTTTGCGGAGACTTCTCCGTCCTTGGCCATCTTCACGATGAGGTCCTCGATTTCGGTGGCGGTGAGGGCGACCCATGCGGGATTCTCGGTGACCAAGGGGCGCTTGGATCCGGACTGTCCTTTTCTTCTTGCGTGCATTCTTGCCATGATTTATTCCTCTGAATAGTTCAGGCGGCGAGGCTAAGTCACCCTATCTTATTTTAGTATATAAAAGGATGGAGAGGAGTTCAATTCCTGAGAACCTCGGACCTTGCCCAAGGTATGACCGATTCGTATTCCTCCCTATCAAACGACAGTTCGTCCGGGATCGAATCGAAGAAACGGGATTCCATCTCCCCCTCCGAGACTTTTTTCACTACCCTTGCAGCACATACATCGCAATACCCGATATCCTTATCGGAGATCGCCTCCACGACATAACCGGATTCCTCGAGACATTCCCTTACAGCCGCTTCGGAGGAACTCTCTCCGGATTCCACCTTGCCACCTGGCATCTCCCATCCTTTCCTACGAGGATGGTACACCATCATGAACTGCCCCACATCGTTGAATACGACCGCATAGGACGTTCGTGGCCTCTCCGCGACGATCATGACATGATCCTTCTCGTAAGGTTCGAGCGATCTGACCTCATGGACCTTGAATCCGCGAACCTGCAACCTGTGTTTGGACATGTCGAAGACCTCCTCCGGTTTGGCCGCGACATCCTCGGACCTTGCCTTTATGCACAACATACCGAACCTTGCACCGTACATATCCATGTTGTCCGCAAGGATATCGGCCTGATTCTTCTGTGCGACATCGGAGTACACGACATCGACCTTATCCACGGCGAAGGAGTACTCACCGGGATTGGTAGCATCCGCGAGTATCGGATTGACATTCTTCCTCGTCTCGGACATCCTCACAAGGTCCCTGAACGATCTGGAAGAGAACTCCACGGCATAGACGATGCCGTCGCATACGATATCGGACACATGCGATACGGTCGTGCCGTTGGCCGCACCGAGGTACAGGACCCTACTGTCCTTCCTCAACGGATAACTCGCACCGCCCGTGGACAGGTATGCCGCCAACTTGCTGCGCGATGGATTCCACTCGCGGTACTCCGAGCCTGCTATGGAGACCAACCTCTCACTGTATACGCGCTTTCCGGGATCGATTGACCTCGTATACAATCTGCCCCTTTCGCAGAACACCGTTCCATTAGTACCTGTGCGCTCCTCCATGACGTATCGAATCCAACATCCATATTTTACGTTGACTGTCACAAATGCCTATAACGATGGAAACGCTACGGTGACATCATGATGGATACCCTTGTGGCGATTGCCGATGCGGTGCAGAATGCGGTCAACCTGATCCCGTCCATAGAGGAGAGGGGAGCGGTGCTCTGCATGGGAGCTGATGGAACACCTACATCCGAGATCGATAAGGTGGCAGAGAACGCTGTTCTGATGTACATCAACTCCAACAACGTCCCGCTCAACGTCCTGAGCGAAGAGATCGGTTTCGTTGACAACGGTGCGATGGACACACTCATCCTCGACCCCATCGATGGATCCAGGAATGCCGAACTCGGCGTCCCGTACTACACCATATCGTTGGCGGTCACCACAGGCACCATGAACGATGTGCATACCGCATATCTGAGGAACCTTGCCACCGGCGATGAGTATCGGGCCGAGAAGTACAAGGGCGCATTCTACAACGGCGAAAGGATCCGTGTGAAGGAAGGATACGATCCCGAGAACATCATCATGATGATCTACATCGGAGCGCACTCCAACCCCACATCGTACGATGTGGTCAAACGCGTCAGAGCAACCCGTTCCTTCGGTTGCACGTCCCTGGAGATGTGCCTTGTGGCACAGGGTATGGCGGACGGTTTCCTCGTCAACATCGAGAACTATACTCACTCGATCCGCGTGGTGGACATCGCGGCCAGTGCCCTCATACTCAGAGAGGCGGGAGGGGAGATATACGACCTTGACGGAAACATCCTGGACCTCCCTGTGAACCTCGAGATGAGGAGCAATTTCCTCGCAACATCCAGTAAGAGGGTGTTCGACTACATCATGAGGGGAGAATGCAGCCATGACTGCGTCCGCAAACAGACGTACGGGGTCTATGCCAACTGCAACATAGAGGGTGTGGCGGACATCGCACGTCACGTGATATCGTGTCTGGAGGACGACAGATACATCGTCGATTCCGAATTGGCCAAACTCCTCGGTGTCGAGGGCCAACCCCTTTCAGAGATGAAGGTGGATACGGTGATCGTGCTTGGAGGCGACGGTACCCTTCTGAGGGCCACACACAACACATCGTCCAAGATCATCGGTATCAATGTCGGTAGTGTAGGATTCCTCACAGCGGTGGAACGTGACAGGATCGATGAGGGCATAGAACGTCTCAGGAGAGGCGAATACACTGTCGACAGAAGAGGGATGATCCGCGTCACATGTAACGGTAAGGTCCTCGGGGATGCCATCAATGAGGCTATGATCCATACCGATTCTGTTGCGAAGATCCGTTCCTTCAGGGTGTACATCGATGATTCGCTCCTCACGGAGGTCAAGGCGGACGGATACCTAATGTCCACCGTGACCGGTTCCACAAGCTACTCCATGAGTCTCGGGGCACCCATCATGGACCCGCGTGTCGACAACGCTTGGATCCTGACACCGATGGCTGCATTCAGGTATTCGTCCAGACCTCTGATCCTACCGACCACATCCAAGGTGACGATAGAGCCCACCATGTTGGAAAAGGACTGCCTGCTCATCATCGATGGTCAGAGCGAGATCCCTATCCCCGGAGGAACCAAGATAGAACTCACCCTTTCACCGAAGTACACCAGGTTGATATCGATGGACTTCGACTTCTACGACAGGGTCAGGAACAAGCTCTCTGGAACGATATGATGAGGATCCACGCCATAGACATCGATCTGATCGATGACATCAACGAGAGTGCCAAATCCGTGTATCCGGATGAGTTCCTTTGCACACTGTCGGCAGAGGACGGGGTGATATGCGAGATGGTGATGCTGCCCGGCACCGTGTATGGGGACGAGCACAGTTTCCTCAACCTATGGATGGCCCCTGCGAACTGCAACATCGTAGGCACTGCCCATTCCCATCCGGACTACTGCAACATGGCATCCGACGCGGATCTGGACCTGTTCCGCAATATGGGAGGATTCCACCTGATAACATGTATGCCATTCGATAGAACGAGTTGGAAGTTGTACAACTCACTGGGGGAAGAGGTGGAACTGGAGGTCGTCAGTCAAGTGATGTGACCGTCTCGACGAAACTGATGGCCATATCCAAGAGACTTACGACATACGCCTTGTCCCTTGCCTCACAGGATATGTGGACAGACTGGTTCTCGGCATCGAAATCGAAGTACATCCAACCGTCCTCGAACTCCAACCTGATTCCGTCCATGATCACGGGGAATATCGATCTGTCACCCAGTGCAAGGACCTCGTCCATCATGCGCGAGATGAATTTCTCCTCGGAGATGTTGACGAACATATCCTTCCTAACAACATAGTATCTCGCCTCTCCGGGAACGTCGTATTCGTTCGTTATGTCCTTTATCGCGAATGCCTTGACCGCTTCGGAGATGTTGTTCTCGGATGCATACTCCGCCAACAATGCCAAAGCGAAGATTCCGTCGGGCGTGTATGACAGGTTGGGAAAAACGAAACGACCCTTTGAATCCATACCGAACTGGACCTGATCGTTCAGATGGTCCGTTCCGGCCTGACTGTTCTTCTCGTGCATATAGTCCACGATGCGCTTGATGTTACGGTTGACCTTGATGACGTTACCGATACCTTCGATATCGTCATCGACACCTTTGTCCCTATTATCGAACAGGTCCGTCACTGCGAGGGATACGTCAACGGGTGCGATGATCTGTGTCGGACGGAGGATCTTAACCAACAATGCGGCCAATGCCCAATTGTTGACCGGTTTTCCAGTCTCATCGAAAACCAGGATCCTGCTGCCATCGTTGCTCAAGGAAGCGGCGATGGAACCGGGATAGGATTTCATCACATTCTCCAGATCGCTGCTGGAATATTCGGAGATGGACATCACGGAGGTGACCCTGGACCTATTGAAGACAAGGACGTCGGTCTCGCATTCCCTCAGTATGGTGGAGGCCAACCTGGTAGGTCCAACGTGTGTTCCGTCCAAAACGACCTGTGTATCTGCCTTCATGACGTTCTTGCATACCTCTTCGACGTACCTGTTGTATATGCCGTAAAGTTTGTGCACTTCACCGATACCGTCGTATTCGGGGTATAGGATCCTTCCCTCCTTGGAGAACATGGAATGGATCTTCATCTCATCGAAGTATGACCCATCTGGGTTATGGATGATGATGCCGCCCATCTTCTCCCTGTCATCGGCTGCAATGGTCACATAACAATCACAACCGGAACGTGCATAGGGCATAGCGGGCGCAGGACATTCGCCTGCGAGATACACATTGCCACCAGTGGAGAGGATTCCAGAGATGAGCGCCTGCTCGATCATCTGAGAACTGCGATGACCGTCGCGACACAGTGCGACCGCATCATACTGTGATCCGAGGAGCTTTCCGATCTTCAATGCATCCTCGACCTGTAGGTTGATTCTCAGTGAATCTCTGGGGTCTTTTGTAACGCTCATATCCAATACGCGATGATACAGTCGTAAATATAAAGGTTGGCTCAATTCCAGACACCTGGGTAGACTTTGATGTGTAAATATTCGCGTTTCTTCTGAAATACGTGGACAGACATGGGCTGGCCATTAGTCGATAACCGAATGATAGGATGGATATATTATCCAACAAATGACAAAAAATGTAGCAATTTAGAATCGGCCAGACTAATACTGGCATAATTGAGTTTTTAAAAAGTATTATATATTGTACATATGAATTAAGTAGATGTCGCGAAAGCGATTCAGAGGGAAAAACATGGCAATGGAAAAGATTGAATTCTCCAAGGCTAAGATTATTGCGGAAAAGAAAGGACTCAAGCCCGGAAAGGTCAAGGGAACCGAGGGAATCCAGTTCACCAAGGGAAACAACAACAGACTTGATGTCATCGACTGGGACGAGTTCGAGGCAATCCTCGAGAAGAGGGGGCTCTCCGTTTACGAGTCCGCCGGTTGGATGAAGATCATGAAGGCCTAATCGGCCGATCTGTTCTAACAAACTCCTTTCATTTAACCATCATTTTCAAGATTGTGTATACCGGATCCATGGTGCACATGTACGTACGTCCAGCCAACATATGGTGGTCCGAGATACCCTTTTATAGGATTATTGTCTGTGGGAATTCATACGCAAGGGTTACCGAGCTTGGCCAAAGGTGCTAGATTCAGGGTCTAGTCGTTAGTCGTTCGAGGGTTCGAATCCCTTCCCTTGCACTACTTTTCCAACTCATCACTCATCACCGAAGGCTCTCTTTTTGCGTAGATACGATAGAGCCAGACTGATAGCTAAAATGATGATGACGAACACGATCATCATGATAGAGGCCATGTTGCTGGAGAAGTACGCGTAAAAGACCGAACTCATGGAAAGGATCAATCCATACTTCAATACGCACCCGAGTGCGACATAGAACAAGGCACGGGAGAGCTTCCAATTGTCCATCATCGCAATGAATGCCCCCGAATAGGGAACCATCGGTGCGATCCTGTTGATCAGCAGAATCCTTTCATCGTTCACAAGCAGAATACCGATGTACTTGTTGGCAATGGATCTGATCCTTTTAGGGACATGTATCCTCTTGACAATAAGATACAGCACACAATTGCCAAGGACCTCTGCCAATATCGATACTGTCACCAGTACTACAGCAAAATATGGTTCTGGATTGTACGAGAACCCTAGAATGATGAAGATCTCTGGAAGGAATGGGATCAATGTCGCATCCAACAGGAATGCGAGGAAGACCATGAGGACGACCCCGGGCTCACCGTATGGCCCGAAGATGTCCAGCATGAATGCTGTCAGATCCATCGATCCCCTCCAGACATGGATTTAGATTCCTTCGTACTGGATCAATGAGTCCACATCATATCCGGAAAGGTACTCCCTTCCCTTAAGACCCATGAGCTCCATTACGAATACGACCTTCACCACGATACCGCCCATCCTCTCGATGAGCTTGATGATGGCCTCGGTGGTACCGCCTGTGGCGATGAGATCATCCACGATCACGACACGATCGCCGGGTTTGATCGAATCCACGTGGACTTCCAGTGTTGCGGTACCGTATTCGAGATCGTATTCCTGAGAATACACCTCTCTTGGAAGCTTGCCTTTCTTTCTGAAAAGGATGAGTCCCTTATCCTCCCTGTATGCGATCGGCGATCCGAAGATGAAACCTCTCGATTCGGATGCTGCGATGAGATCGTAATCTACACCCTTCAAAAGATTGGAGAGTCCATCGATCGCCATCCTGAAACCATCCTTGTCCTGGATGATCGTGGTCACATCCCTGAACATGATCCCTTTCTTGGGAAAATCAGGAATTGTGGTCACATAGTCTTCCAATTTCTTCATGAAAGAATGTATCGCGTCCACTTTATTAGGCTGTTTGGACGAGGAATCGTGTCAGATGAATAATGCCACAAGGATTCCGACAATGGTGATGAGCAACACAGTCATGGAGGTGCGCAACCATTTGAAATCCCTCTCCGAATACAATGCCAAGGAGGATGCGATGATGCTGAAGAACGGGGTCAACACAAGGATTGCGACACCTGCATAGAGGAACACGGAACCCACCGAATTACAGAATAACGAGATGAACAACCCGATCGACATCACTACGATCGAAACATATACCCCATATCTGAGAACACGACCCGTCGCCTTATCCAAATCCATTCAGAGCACCCCCATGAGTTTGAGGAGAACGGACGTGGCCGATGCGACCAGGACGATCGAGAAGTACTTCTTGATGGAGCTGGTATCCAAATGTGCGGAGACGCGCGTTCCCACCAACATACCGAGGAAGGAACCTATGGCGACAAGGACGGCGTAGTCCAATAGGATCGTTCCGTTTATGAGATAGATGATGGAACCGCTGAATGCGGTTATTCCGATCATGTAGCTGCTGGTGGATGTGGCGGCTTTCATTGGTACGCCCATGATGCTGTTCATCACTGGTACTTTGATGACGCCACCGCCTACACCCGTCATACTCGAATACAAACCTGCGACCACACAGGTCGCGGAACCGATCCCTTTCCTCTTCAGATCATAACCCAGAGTCTTTCCGGACTTGGGATCGTACACGGTGAATTCGTGATCAGGCCCCTCATCGCCACAATCCTTCCCGTGACCGAATGCCATCCTTGCGGCATTGAACAGCATGAACACGATGAAGAACACGGACAGGAACCAATCCTCGACATATGCGGATATTATGGCGCCCGCGATCGCACCGATGGTCGTACCGATCTCCAGATACAGACCCAGACGTATGTTCGAAATCCCATGTTCCGCATAGTACGCACCCGCACCGGCAGATGTCGCTAGAATTCCGATGAGACTGATGGCAGCGGCTTCCGATGGAGATAGACCGAATACGATCGTCAGAAACGGGATGTATATGATGCCCCCACCGATACCGAACAATGAACCTAGGAACGATGCACCGACTCCCAGAATCAATAGGCCAATGATGATGACGGGCTCCATAACCAAAGGAATGTCGCACAGGTATATAGGAATCTGGACGGAATCGTTATATCGTTCGCATACGTGGGAGTCGTGTGGCCACAGTACTTGTCAGATACTGCGAGATCGGGTTGAAGAGCACTCCCGTACGCAGACGTTTCGAAACACAGCTCCGCGAGAACATCCTCTCCATGTTCGTAAGGGACCATGTGGAGGCATTGATGACGTTCGGAGATGCTAGGATTTTCTTCGAGACCGATGAGCCAGACAAGTGCATCAGTTCGCTCAGGAGAGTGTTCGGCATAGCTTCCGTATCGCTTGTGGTACCCTGTACCTCCGATCTGGAGGACGTCTGTAGGACCGCAGCGGAGTTCTCACGCGGAAAGATCTCCGAAGGACAGACCTTCGCAGTAAGAGCCAGACGTGAAGGCACTCACCCCTATACCAGTCAGATGGTGGGCCGTGAGGCAGGTTCGGCCATATTCAACGAGAACAAACATCTGGGCATATCAGTGAACCTCAACACACCTGACAAGACGTTCTACATCGAGATCAGGAACAACAAAGGTTACGTCTTCGATGAGTACATCGCCTGCCCCGGCGGACTCCCCATGGGCACGCAGGGTCGTGTGCTTGCGAGAGTGGATGGGGATCGCGGAGTGTTGTCCGCATGGATGATGATGAAACGCGGTTGCCGTGTTTGGGTGGATTCCGACGACGAGACCCTCAATCTATATGACCCGGCATTGAGGGTCATCGGCCCTGAGGATGAGGAACTACT
>JAFVZR010000152.1 GCA_017508065.1 Candidatus Methanomethylophilaceae archaeon | reverse complement strand
CCTCCGACCCAATGGGAGAATTTCGATAGGGGAAAGGTCGGAGGCGGGTAAGATGGAAGTCCTTGGGACCTCCTGTTTAGCGTTTGAACAACACTCCTTTCTTGATCAGAATGAACACGATCAATCCTACGAGTGCGAGACCTACGACCACACCGATACCGAACACGAGGAAGTTGAATCCATCGTCCTCGGAGTCGCCGAAGGTCTCCGTGAAGATCCTGTCGACACCGGCATAGGTGTTCTCGACGGTACCGGCGGTGTTCGCATATGTCACCAATGCATCACCCTCGAGGTCGGCATCGCCGAGGATATCGTCCAGAACGATGGCGTCCGATGACGAGTAGTCGTGGATGGACTTCAGATCGGATGGATTCATGGTACTGTAGTCGCCGGGAGGATCCTCCTCATTGACTATCGGCACCTTATCGTATGTCTTTCCATCGATCGTGACCTTTATGGAGATGTCGTAATCATCATCCGTTGTGTACTTCACATCACAGGGGTTGACACCTACGACAGGAGCGGAAGCGTAGACGTAGTCAGACCTGTGAACACCTTCGTAATTCACATCATAGTCGAATCCGAAGGTCTTGCCTTCGGACGATCCTGCCTGATAGTATGTTATGTCCGCATGGAGGGTTGATTCGGAGTACATGGAATCGATATCGTAATCGTCGATGCAATGGGTCTCGTCGATGTCCCTGTATGCGCTCACGTACTTGCTGGAATAGGCGAACATACCGTCACCCTCGATTACCAGCTTATCACCTATGGAGAACCCGTTCACTCCCAGGTAACTCTTCAGCTCGGTCATTCCGCCCTCGACCATTTCGTCCAGAGGGATGTCCTTGGGGAACGACACGACATACTCTGCCTTGAAGGAGAGCGAACTGCTTTGAATCTCCAGGGACGTGACCTCGTTGCCGGACACACTGTACCCCTCACCGATCGATATGTCGATGTCTCTGGCTTCCAGCACATTCATTCCGGGGGAATTGAGGTCGCATAGCGACAGGATGAGATTCACGATCTCTTTCGGTTCTTTGAGGCCCAGAGCCTCGATCTCTGAGACCGTCAGATCATCACCCTCGAATGCGGCCCCGGTACTGCCCCCTACGAGAGCGTCCGTATCCGTAGCGACGGAGAGCGGAACAGTAAGCATCATCAGGGATGCCAATACTGCGATTGCGATCTTCGTTTTTCGAATCATGATAATTACGATACGTGTTTTTGAATATATAACTATGTTGATAGGAATTATAATAAAAAAATTTGAAGGGTTTTGATGTCGATTTAGGACGAACTAAGGAAGAGATATGTTCTCACGAAAGAGGGATTGAACATAATATCCAGATTTCACACATGACCACCCATATCACACGATCCGATCGATCGGAAAACAGAGGGTATAGATAACACCACATCCCATGGACATATGATCCGGTCGCTTCATGAAATCCTGACCCACTTGTTATAATCTCCATGATACATACCTATCAACATGAACAGAGAGGCGTTCTTCGTCTACCTCGCGGATGATTCCATGCATGAATCGCACCTGAGACTCCTCAGGAACATCTCAGAACATGTCGATGACGAAACGCTATCCGCGGAGATCCTGAAATATCTCAAGGACGAGCACGGATCAATAGATGACTGTGCGGACAAGATAGAGAACACCTTCGAGTTCCTGTCCGAGATCACATACCACTACGGCAATGACGACAAGGAGAGGATGGCACGCAACTTCCTCAACGCGGCCAAGGAGGAGTTCGCTCACATCCAACAGACGTTCATACAGGGTTTCGAGGAGGAGGCGACGGAGATGATGAGGGATGTCGCCGATGCGATGTTCATCATCCAAACGCTTCCAAACTACGAGTACAACACCGAATTCCTGAGGGACATGGAGGATCAGATCCGTGAATTGATCCAATCGGGAAGGGCGGAATCGTGGTTCGACTACGATCCCGAACCTGAGGACGAGTAGGTCCGACGACCTTCAGAACAGACCCGACTCCCTCTTCACGAAATCGACGATCTGTTTGGTGGTGAACCTCTTGAAGAAGCTCTGCGTGGGGTGCAGACCGTCGCATCCTGGATCGTTCTCCCAGGAGAACATACCGTCCTCGTACATGTCTAGGACCGGAAGACCATACTTCCCGCATACATCCTCCACGGCATTCGCCACGTCCTTTAACGTGTATCCTGCACCGTTCTGTCCGGAATACGAGAGATACTTGAAGGGCGTCATGAAGAAGATGAACGCATCTGGACACCTCTCCTTCAATCCCTTCGCAAGATGGTCCAGTCCACCATAGACGGTATCAGGGGTGCTGTCACCGAACTCACCCAAAGGTGCATTGAACCCGAAGTCGTTCACACCGATCATCACACTGACCATATCGGCATCCGAAGGGACCACGAACAGTTGGTTGACCGTGTTGTTACCCGCACCGTACGATACGGTCGCACCGCTGACGGCAAGGTTCAGATGCCTCTCGAGACGGAGTGCTTCGGACACCTGACACGGATACGGATGGATCATGCGCACACCCGTGTCCCCGGCCATACCGTAGGTGATACTGTCGCCCAAGGAGACATAGTACACATCCGACGACTCCGGCGGCTCATACGTGCTCTCCATCACCAGGGATGTGCCCAACGCACAACCGACCAATGCCAACGACACCAACAACACGGATGTCCTGTTCATCCTATCACTGGTACCGGTATCCCCATGGTTGAACATCTACCTATCGATGAGTAATCGACATATACGGACCTCACGATGTACCGCCATGGACGACAGGGAGGTCGCGACACTTCTGAGATTGGCCGCATCGGTCTTCATTTCCGCGATGGCCGTCGCGTTCGTGGACAACATCCTCCTGTTCATCGGCCAAAGACAGGGTGCCCCGACATACTTCGTACTATTCGTCATCGTCCTTTTGATGACATACCTCATCGTAGGACACGAATCCTCCGGAAAGGATAGCTGATACCCCCGAATCAGCATCTACAAACTGTCTGATATCGGACACACCTAATCCGAAGTGGACTCCCACTCCAATCCCAACGTACCGCTGAACATCGGAAGATCCCCCTCCGGGATGTAATATCCTTCCACACCCTTCATCTCGAACGGCTCCACCTTGAATCCGGGCACATCGGACAGGATCCTCATATCGGGGTCGCAGAATGCGAAGGCACAATGACCTACGGACAATGTCTCGATCGTATCCCTGAGATACACCTTCTTCAGAGAGGAGCACTTGGAGAATGAATGGTCCATCACGGAGTACAACGTACCCGGCAGGGATATGGATGTCAGGGACGTACAACCATAGAACGTGTACATACCGATGGTCCTGACGCCATCGGGGATCACCATGTTCCTCAACGAACAACCGAAGAACGCATCCTCGCTGATGTACAGGGTACCATACGGTATGGAGTACGACCTCCCCTTACCAGCAGGATAGCGGACTATCTCCCTCAGATCCTTGGAGAACAGGACGCCGTCCTCGGATACGAAGCTCTCGTTCCCATCCTCGACGATGAACCTCTTCAGGGACTTCGGAGCCAGAATGGCACCGGTACGTATGCACCTCATACCCTTTGGAACGATGAAGTACTGCTCCTTCCTCGCAGATGGGTAGTGGACGAGTTCCTTCAGGTCCTTGGTGTACAACGTACCGTTTATCGACACGAACGAACGATTGTCCTCATCGACGATGAACTCCACCAAGGACGTGCATTCCAGGAATGCATAGGGGGACACGTCACCGACGCCCTTACCGAACTTTATCGATTGGAGACCGGTACAACCATAGAACGCATACTTGTCGATATGATACACGGAATCGGACAGTTCGATACGCTTCAATGACGTGCACGAAGCGAAAGCATGGTCGCATATGGCCTTCAACCCTACACTCATCTCCACCCATGACAGGGACGAACAGAACTCGAATACGCTTTCGTTGAGGATCTTCACACCCTTACCTATCGATACGGACTTCAGACCTGTGCAGTTCGAGAACGCCCCGTACCCGATATGTTTCACGCTGTCGGGGATCACCGCATACGTGAGGAACTCACATCCGTAGAAGGCACCCTCATCGATGTGTGTCACATGGTCCGGGATGTCGAAGGTACCTCCCACACCGGGAGGACACAGTATCAACCTGGTGCCCTTCACGTCGTACAGACATCCGCAGGACGATGCGTACTTCATGTTACCGTATCTGACGAATATCTCCTTCATCGACAGACATCCGCGGAACGCGGAGTTGTCCAACGAGATCACACTCTCCGGTATGACGATGGAACCCAACGACGTACAGCCCTCGAAGGCTCCCTTACTGATCCTCTTCAACCCTTCGGAGAGCACCACGTTCTTCAGGTTCGGATGATTGGCGAACGCGTATTCGTCGATATCACGGACACCCGAACCTATGATCAGGGATTCCAATGACCTGCAACCCTCGAACATATCCGCATGCAGCGACTTCACACCCGAACCGATCACCACCTCCTTCAACGATGTACAGTTGGAGAAGGCGTACCTACCGATCTCCTTCACGTTATCGGGGATGATCATGTACTTCAGGGAGGTACAGGACCTGAAGGCGTACTTGGCGATGGTCTTGATGGAACGGGAGAAGGTCACATACTCCAAAGATGTACAGGAATCGAAGGTGTACGGGTTGACCTTCTCCAATTTGGACGGTAAGGCTATCGTCCTCAGGGACCTGCAGTCGGTGAATCCTGCAGGGGATATCTCCGTCACACTATCGGGAACGTGTATGTCCTCCAACAGGGGGCAGTTGATACGGAAGATCCTCTCGATCGTGTCCGGAAGTATGATGACCTTGACACATTCCGAGAATATGTCGGGAAGTCTGCCGAAGGATACCACACGATACCTCTTTCCGGACGGGTCGACAGCGAACCTGGGGACGATTATCTTCTCGTCCGTACCCAGATATCTGACCAGATCCACATGCCTACCGCCGGTATCATGCAGGAATATGGCGAACTCGAAATCGCCGTCGATGAACGTCTCAGCCCTCGGACCCGGAGAAACCATGTTATCCGGAATATCGAACGGACATCAACCGATTTAACCGTTTCAGAGTCCGGATGGCCCGTCGTCATCCACTTCGTACCAATCGAATGCCAGGATCCCTTCGAAATCCCTGAGTCCCGTGTCCGGGAGGTCCAACCTCAATGTCCCGTCCAACTCATAGGCATCGAATGACCAACCGTCCATGTGCGATACGGGTTCTATACCCACATTACAGAGGGAGAATGCCTCCTCGCCGATGTCTATGGACTCGGAGAACCCTGTGAGGAAAAGCACATCCAACGCGGTACATCTGCGGAAGGCGTTCTCCTCTATGACCCTCAGACTCTTCGGCAAGGTGACGTACTCCAACCTCTGACAGTCGTAGAACGCATACATGCCGATGGAGAAAACGCCCTCGGGGACACGTACCGCTTCCACGGACGTACCGGAGAACGCATCGCTACGGATATGCGTCAACCCATCCTTCAAACGTATGACGTCCTCGTCCGTCGAAGGATGACGTACCAATTCCCTCATATCGGATGTGTACAGGATGCCGTCCACCGATGCATAGTATGCGTTACCATCCTCGACGGACAGCTCCTCGATACCTCTGCATCCAGCGAACGCACCGATACGTATGCATTCAACCGTTCTCGGAACAGTGAATGAACGACCCTTCCATCCGGGCGGTACAAGGACCAGTTCCTTCATGTCCTTGGTGTAGACGACACCGTCGACGGACACGAAGTGCTCGTTATCCGGATCCACGTCCACATTGTACAGGGACCTGCACCCGAGGAACGCGTATGCGGCTATGAATGAAACGGAACTGCCTATCCTCACCCTCTCCAGAGAGATGCATCCTCTGAAAGCGTGCCTCTCGATCTCCTCGACACTGTCGGGTATGCATATCTCCTTCAAAGACACACAACCATTGAACGACTCCTGACCGATGTTCCATACCTTGGGGCCGAACTCCACATACCTTAGATCGATACAACCGGAGAACATCTCGTATGGGATCTGCGGAACGTTCTCGCCCAACCTCACCGATTCCAATGATGTGCAATTACAGAATGTTGCCCATCCCACTATCGATACGGAGTCGGGGATCTCCACATGCGTTATCCTCTGACAGTTCTCAAAGGCACATTCGGCCAGATCCACGATGCCGTCCGGAACGGTAACCTTTCCCTCCATGCCTTCGGGACAACGGACCAACATGTTCAGGCCGGGACACAGGAGGCACCCACCATAGGATGAGTACACCTCGTTCATGCCGTTGACATGTATCCCAACCAAGGATTCGCATCCCTTGAACGAATCCCGTTCGACACAGGACACGTTGGAGGGGAGGACTATCTCCCTCAGGGAGGAACAACCCTCAAAAGCGCATTCGCCTATGGTGGACAACGATTCTGGAAGGACCACGTCCGTCAACCTGTGCCAATTCCTGAACGTCTCCTTCTCTATGGAACGTACGTTGTCACCGAGTACCACGGACCTCACCGCGGGTGCGGGATGCAGTATGTCCGAGGGGAAACATTCCATCCCCTTGCCCATACGGATGGACCTCAACTTCAGACATCTATGGAACGCGTTCCTGCCGATGGACGTGACACTGTCAGGGACGTCCAAGGACACCAGTGTCCTGCAACCCATGAACGCCGCATCACCGATGGATTCCAATGTCGGAGGCAGATAGACACACTTCAACGCACCACATTCCAGGAACGCACCGTCGGAGATGGACTTCAACCCGCTAGGGAGGACGATACTCCTGAGATTCTCGCAATAACGGAACGCGTTCTCGCCAATCTCGCGTACCCCCTCAGGAATGACGATGGACTCCAATGCGTAACATTCATTGAACATCCCCTTCGGGATGGATGTTAGCTGTCTCGACATTACCACATCCCTGAGTTCGGAACAACCTGCGAACGCGTTGTCCGCTACGGAAGTGACGTGATCCGTCATGACGAAGGACTGCAACCCCTTCGCGGAGAAGTTACCGATGATACGCACGGTAGGAGGCAGTACGATCCTGGAGATACGTTCGTTTATGACGGGGATGAATGCGGAACCTTCTCCGGAACAGTATCCGAACTGTGTGACGGTGTACCTTTGCCCATCATCGTCCACGGCGATCGATGGTACCACAAGGGTCTTACCTGCTGTGGCGGCCGAATGGAAAGCGACCTCCATACAACCCTCCTCATCGGATATCACGACGTATGTTGCACCGCTGTCCGAGAACATCCTGAGATCGAATACACCATTACCTTCCATCATCCACTCCTCTGACAGGATAATATCGTAATCCTAGGGATTTAAGGGTTGGCAAATACATGTATGAACATATGTGTCTGAAATAAGACATATTAGAATCATCCGAATCGGAAGTTGCTTGCTAAGATGGGTGAGAGATGAGTACGGGTGATACGCGTACACCCGGGAATGTCCAATCATAAGTGTATTCAAGCAGTAAGTGATACGGAGTTGTGTTATGGTCAGGGCTTTGCCGATAGGCGTTCAGGACTTCAAGGAGATCCGCGATTCCGATTATCTTTACATCGATAAGACGGATATGATATCGCAGATACTGTCCGAGGGTACGGAAGCGTATTGTTTCACCAGGCCGAGACGTTTCGGTAAATCCCTCAACCTCAGCATGTTGGACGCGTTCTTCAACATCAAATACCCTAAGGACAACAAATGGTTCGATGGATTGAAGGTATCCGAATGCATGGAATGTCAGGAACACAAGAATGCATACCCTGTCATCTATTTCGACTTCAAGGATCTTGATGCGAATAGTTACGAATTGTTCCTGAAGAGATTGTCCATCAAGCTCTCGAACCTCTTCATGCAATACGAGTATCTGGAAACATCCGAGAAGGTCAATCGTGTTCAGAGGTCAAGGTTCGATGCCATATATTCCGGTACCACTGACGAATCGGAGCTGATGAACGCGATCGATCTATTGGCGACGATGCTCCGCATCCATCACGATAAGAAGGTCATCATACTCCTGGATGAATACGACAACCCCATACACAATGCCTATGGCAAGGATTTCCATAAGGACATCGTGGATGTCATGAAAGGCATCCTTTCATCGGTTTTGAAGGGTGACGAATCCCTCATGTTCGGAGTCATCACGGG
>JAFVZR010000151.1 GCA_017508065.1 Candidatus Methanomethylophilaceae archaeon | reverse complement strand
TGTGAAATAAGTCACTACGTAAGTTGCCACAGATGTGAAATAAGTCACTACGTAAGTTGCCACAGATGTGAAATCAGTCACTACGTAAGTTGCCACAGATGTGAAATCAGTAACTACGTAAGTTGCCACAGATGTGTTATGTAGTTATACCAAGATAATCCCAGTATGAGTGGGGGCACCTTTTTTGAAAGAAAAATCTATCAGGAACTGTTGGAATGGAAGGAGAATTCCAGCGATTCGTATGCATTGATGATAGAAGGTGCCAGACGTGTCGGAAAGACCACTGTCGTAAAGGAATTCGCCAAGAACGAATATCGTTCCAGCATCCTTATCGATTTCTCCTTCGTATCCAATGAGGTCAAATCTCTCTTCGAGGATCACCTTTGGAATCTGGACACGTTTTTCTTCAGACTTCAATCGATATTCAACGTCAGACTGTATCCTCGTGAGAGTCTGATCATCTTTGACGAGGTCCAGTTCTATCCGATTGCAAGACAGGCCATCAAACATCTTGTGGCAGATGGCAGATATTCGTACATCGAAACGGGGTCATTAATATCCATAAGGAAGAATGTGGAACGGATCCTGATTCCTTCTGAGGAATTATCCATAACTATGCATCCGATGGATTTCGAGGAGTTCCTCTGGGCACAGGATAAGCACATGGTGGTCGACCTCATAAGAGGATCGTTCGAAAGTAGGACTCCTTTGGGTTTCGAGAGCCATAGGTCCCTGATGGCCCTCTATACCATGTATATGTTGATCGGAGGGATGCCGTCTGTGGTGGATGCATACCTATCCAAGAACGATCCGGGTGAGGTGGAGAAGGCCAAGAGGGCGATACTCAAACTGTATCGTGATGATCTCATGAAGGTCACAGGAATCACAGGTGTCAATGCTAGAAAGATCTTCGAATTGATCCCATCGTACCTGTCCAGACACGATAAGTCCTTCTCCCCGTCGGATGTGAAGTCCAAAAGTGCTACGCGCGATTATCTTGACAGCGTTTCGTGGTTGGAACAATCTAAGATCGTGAATGTCTGTCACAAATGTAGTGAACCAAGCCCTGCATTGGATATGTCGATTGATGACAATTCCTTTAAGATGTATCTGTTGGACACCGGCCTTCTAATGACATTGGCGCTGGAGAAGAACATCTCTGACAGGAGTGATCTGTATGGAGCTATCTTGGACAACAAACTCTCGTTGAACAAGGGGATGTTCTTTGAGAACATGGTGTCACAGGAACTCGTGATGTCGGGAAAGGGATTGGTGTTCATCAAGTTCTATTCGGAGGATTCGGATAGGATACAGGAAGTCGATTTCCTTATTGCCGATGGAGAGAAGGTCACACCTATAGAGGTCAGGTCGAGCAGATCCTCACAACACGCGTCCTTGGATCGCATTGTCAGGAAGTACCCAAAGTCACTCAATTCCCCATACGTGATCCATTCCAAGGACCTGGATGTGAGGGATGGGGTGACGTACATCCCGATATACATGACGATGTTGTTGTAACCTTCACATCTTAGGTGATAGGTTCGATCAAACCGTCCTCATCGCTTCGATGTGGTAGTGTTTGGAGTTCTGCCATCTCCCTTCGACGAGACAGTCGTCGATGTGGCGGACCCTGATCAATTCGAATTCTGAGAACAGTTCCTTGATGTCGTTCACGTCGACGTACACGTGCGGGATGCCTTTCTCCGGACCATCCAATCTCACTCTGGTACATGCGTCGATCGCAGGCAGTTCGGCTTCCTTGAACGACCATGTGTCCTTGGAACATAGTGTGAGGAATACGGTACCGTTCGGTACCAGCACACGTCCTATCTCGGAGATCACCTTCCTTATCCCTTCGGAATCGGTGTGACTTATGGACAGGTAGGCGAAGACATGGTCGAACGATCCGTCATCGTACGGTAGGGAATGCATGTCACCGACATCGCACCGGATGTCAAGATCTAGGTCCGATGCCCTCTTCCTCAATTCATCGACCGCATATTCCGATGAATCGAACGCGGTAACCTTCAGACCATGACTGGCGAACAGGATTGAATGTCTGCCCAATCCGCAGCCCAGGTCAAGAACACTCCCGTTCCTGTTCCTGCTCCATATGTTGGCATAGTAGTGACCCTCCTCGGAGGGTTCGTTCCATCTTTCGATATCCTTTACGGATTTCCAATCCCAGGAGTTCGATAATCCGCTCTTGTCCATTCGAATCCAATCCATGGCGATTACTGGCCCCATCCGTCCAACAAGGACGACAGTACCGGTCTTATGCATCCTGTAAGGACCTCGTATCCGGGATGTGTGAGGTGCGCACCGTCCGTGGTGTACTCCGAACGTATCTGGCCCGTGGTCTCGTCGAACAACGGTGTGTAGAGGTCCACGAAGGTACAACCGTGCTTTGCCGATAGTCTATGTAAGAACACGTTGTTGTAGGCAGCGAGCTGGTTCTTGTGTCCCCAGTCCTTTCCCATGGATGTGAGGGAGCAGATCACCAAGTCCGTCCTTGGACAGTTATCCTTGATCTTTACGATGATGTCCTCGTAGTTGGTGAGCATGGAGTCCATGTTGTTTCCGCCGATCAGAAGTACCACGACCTTCGGTTTGAGGTCGAACACCGATATGTCCAACCTCTCCTCCAACCATATGGTGTTGTCACCGCCTATTCCGCGATTGGTAGTCGTCATGCCGGGGTAGTACCTCGCTATGTCGCATCCGTCGGTGAGGCTGTCCCCGATGAACGCTACGTCCATCTCATAGTCATCGTACATCAGATTCTCCTCCTGGTACATGACGAGTTTCTGTGCTTGGTATTCTCTGAATGCGGCCTCGGCCCTATCCCTCTCCCTTTGGGTTTGGATGTCGTCGTAGATGAGTGCCGCACCTATGGTGCACATCACGATGGCAGCAACAATTGCGATGGAGATGAGAGCGATCCTCTTCCTGTCTGTACCGTTGGGGGACATCGGATGTCGTATGTCCTTTCGAATTAAAATTGGTGGCCCCGGCGGGTTCGGAGGATCGTGAAAAGGGTGGGTAAGATGGAGGGCGATCCCTCCGAAGAATTCA
>JAFVZR010000150.1 GCA_017508065.1 Candidatus Methanomethylophilaceae archaeon | reverse complement strand
TCCATGATGAGGTCACCGTTGTCCGGGAGACCGAGTTCGAATGTCGATACCGTGACCGGAGTCATACGGGAGAAATCAAGAATCGTCAGTCCGTAGGCTCTGAGTTCGGATTTGCATCTCCGATATATGTCCGAGACGAGCTGGTGGTTCGATGTTAAGGTCATCACGGGACAGTCCTGGATGTACCTCACTATGTTACCGGATTGGTCGTTCGTACCGTCGTATGTCCTGAGCATACATCCGCACTCCTTGCATATCCTGACCCTGTACAGCCTGTGGAAACCCACTGTCCTGATCTTCCCCCTGGAGACTCCTCCCCAGTGGCGGATGCGTATCTCCGATGAGAGCCTATCCATCGTCCACTGGGTCCAGTCCACATCCGAGAGATCGCCCGCCATGCGACCCTTTCCCATGGATTCCTTATCCCTGTCATCGTCCGTGTAGTCTGCACCCTTTGACTTCAGACCGGGGATGAGCATGTCGAGGATGTCGAGATCCCAGTCAACGGAACCGGGGTCCTTCTCTGCCATACCGAGGCCCATGTGCGTCATCAGGTATGCCACGGTGTGCCTGATGCTACGTATCTGTTCCCTGGGATGTACCTTCTTGATTATCCATCCCGGATTCTCCTTCCTGAACGCCGTGGTGTCGATATGACCGTAGCAGAGGATGTGGAAGTGAGGTGACAGCTCCCATCCGTTGTCGGATTGCCTCCAGGGATGGAAGATGGTAGTACCAGCGGTTGCACCGTGATGCATCATACGGTCGTCAACGTACCTGCAGAGTTCATCATAATCATCGGAGACCTGGATGATGCACTTGGTCGCTTCCTGAGGTGGTGATACCACCCAGTGACCTATATGCCCGGGGTTGCCGCCTGATTTGGATACGAGTGCCGCGTATGAGAGCAGTTGTCTCTCGACCTTGATGGCCTTCTTGAGAGCTGTATCATTCATGCAGTATGGACATCTGAGTGACCAGCAGTGCATCCTCTTGCCCTTGCAGTGGTGGAGATGGTCCGTGGGACATGCCGTGTAGACTATACCGTTCCCGGATCTGGAACGGACGAAACCGCAACCCTTCCTTTCAGGCCTGGATTCGTCATGGGCAGGCATGCACCAGTGGATGTACTCATGCTGTTGGTTGACGAAACCTTTGATAATATCTGAGTCAATCTGTAATTGTGTCCTCTTCGGACCGGAAGGACGGTTGTGCGAATAATCGTCTAAAGAATGAGGACACGCTGACGAATCACCCTTTTGATTCGGTGATGAAAGAATGGAATCCGAAATAGGATCGATGTTTGAATTTTCCTGATTGAAAGTAGGTGATGAATCCGATTCGTGTGAAATCTGATTTGTAACTTTCCTGAATATGTCCGTTACAGAGATGTTGTTTTCCCTTGCAAGTCTAAGGTACTCTATGGCAGGATACACGGGGGACTGTACGGGCAATCCCTTGACGTAACGTGAGACGGGGTGTTCGTTGAAGGCCGACTGGATTGCTATATCCAATCTCTCAGCCTTCTCCATGTCCCTGCTGAATGCCTGCAATCTACGTGCCTCCGCGTTGAGGTCGTAGTACTCGAGTGTGTTCGGATCCATGATGTTCATCTTCCTTTGATTTGGAAACATTGGGGACGTCCAGACCTCATGATTCCTTGATTCAGAGGTCGGTATGTCCTGTTGTGCGGACAAAGTCGAGAGCATCCGCTGCCCTTGTTCTGAATTCTGAGCTGATTCGGTAGTGGTCGGCCCCTGACCATGGGTGCACGGGAGCAGGTGCAACAGCAGTCGGAGCACGCGACTTCTTAGTAGCTATCAACTACAACTT
>JAFVZR010000149.1 GCA_017508065.1 Candidatus Methanomethylophilaceae archaeon | reverse complement strand
GCACTCAACAAGGATGCTCTCTTCCCCGTTCACTCTATTCTTTCTGAGATGAACAGGGTCGTTCTCGGTGACCCCCTGATCTTCGTCGGAGGACTCATCGGAGCAGCACTCGTCTTCTTCTTCGCCTCCCTCGCAATCCGTGCAGTCGGATCCGCAGCAGGTGAGATGGTCCAGGAAGTCCGCAACCAGTTTGCAGACGGAAAGATCATGGCAGGAGAGAAGGAGCCTGACTACGCAAGCTGTGTCACCATTGCAACCCAGTCCGCTCTCAAGCAGATGGTTCTTCCTGCACTCTTGCCCATCCTGACTCCTATCGTCTTCGGACTCCTGTACAAGTATGCGCTCCCCGATCAGTTCTCTGACATCGCACCCTACGCAGTCGGTGGACTCATCATGGTCGCAACCATTGTCGGAATCCTCATGGCAAATTTCCTCAACAACGGTGGAGGAGCCTGGGACAACGCAAAGAAGTACATCGAGGAAGGCCACCACGGTGGAAAGAAGTCTCCCGCACACGCAGCAGCGGTCGTCGGAGACACTGTCGGAGATCCCTTCAAGGACACCGCAGGACCCTCTATCCACGTTCTGGTCAAGCTCCTGTCGACCATCTGTCTGGTCACAGCAGTCCTGTACCTCTGAAACTAATTTGGGGGAGAAATCCCCCTTCTTCCTTTTATTCTATAACGCGTAATAATACGCGCACCATTTCTTTTATATAAGAAGTGCCCATAACAGCCTTATTCAGGATGGTCCAACATGTACATGTTAACAAAGGCAGAAAAGGATGTCCAGATCGCGCCTAAGAATCTCGGTGCGCTCGAGGACGACTTCCAGTCGGTCATTGAACAGGCGACTTGGGCAAACTACGAGGGGCAGTTCAATTCAGACAAGGCAGTCACCGTACTTATCCGCAACATCGAACCTGTTGGATACGGACACATCGTCCACGGTGAGGGTAACGTTTACCAGACCGTAAGGTTCGAACAGCTCGTCTTCAAGCCCGTCATCAACGAGCTTGTGGAGGGAGAGGTCGTCGAAGTCACCAAGTTCGGTGCATTCGTCAGGTTCGGACCCCTTGACGGACTCATCCACATCAGTCAGGTCATGGATGACCATGTCGATGCTAACGTCGAGACTCAGACTCTCAGCGGAAAAGAGACCAAGAGGTCCCTTTCCGTCGGAGACCGTGTCAGAGCAAGGATCGTCGGACTCACCCTCAACGAGAAGACTCCTCAGGACAGCAGGATCGCACTGACCATGCGTCAGCCCGGACTCGGAAAGCTCTCCTGGATCGAGGAGGACCGCAACAAGACTCCCGCGGAGGCTGAGAACTGATGGCAGGACCCGTCCAGAGAGCATGCACCCAGTGCAACTACATCACTGAAGAGGACACTTGTCCCGTTTGCAACTCCCCCACTTCCAAAGAGTGGGAGGGTTACCTCGTCATTCTCGACTACACCAAGTCCGAGATCGCCGAGAAGATGCAGATCACCAGGAACGGCAGATACGCCCTGAGGGTCCGCAAATCATGAGCCCCGACGGTTGGAGGGTGCCCGAAGAAAAGAGGCATCTCTTCAAGGAACCGTTCGGAGCACTGATCTCCGAGTCCGAACTCGGAGAACGTAACGCTAACAAGACGATCACCGTCGGAGATGTCGTATCCCTGACGGTGTGGAGGATGGGCATCATCCCCGACCTCGCCATCTACGATGGAAGGACGGAGAGGAGAGAGATGACCGAATTCGCCACCCTTGTCGAAGAACAGGGGTTGGAGAAGGAAGTCGTGATCAACCCCGCAGGAACGATAACTCGTGATCTGTGCGATGCCATAAGAAACGCTTTCGTCCGGGGGCCCGGATTGATCCGCGTCGAAGGAGAGGAGGACTTGGCACTTATGCCTGTGATCCTCGAAGCTCCGATAGGTGCGGACGTGATCTACGGTTGGCCCGGAAAAGGGATGATGGTCCTGGTCATCGATCAGGCCATCAAAGAAAAAACCAAACTACTCTGGAAAGAAATGGAGGAGTTAGAATGAAGATGGAAATTACCCAGAAGAGAGAGAACCCTCTGCTCAAGAGGACCGAGGTTTACTTCACCATCAACCACGCAGGTGAGGCAACCCCTTCCAAGGGAGCAGTCGTTGACGCAATCGCAGAGCAGCTGAAAGCACCCAGGGACACAATCGTTCTTGACAGTGTCGAGTCCGTTTTCGGAAACGGAAAGTCCAACGGATACGTCAAGGTCTACGAGTCCAAGGACGCAGCACTCAAGTACGAGTCCGAGTACCTCCTCAAGAGGAACGGAATCAGCAAGCCCGAGTACGTCCCCGCACCTAAGGAGGAGTAAGTATGGCTAAGAAGGCAGCAGCAGCACCTAAGAAGGCACCCGCCAAGTACACTGCATACAAGGTCGCAGGCGACTCCGTTTCCAGGGAGAAGCCCGTTTGCCCCAAGTGCGGACCCGGAGTATTCATGGCAACCCACAAGGACCGTGTCGCTTGTGGAAAGTGCGGATACACCGAGTTCAAGAAGGAATAAGGAAGGTTCAATCTTCATTCGGCTCCACCCTCTCAAACGGGGCCACAGGATCGCCGGTTCATCGACGGCAAAACCTTTTCCCTTCCAAAACCTCTCTTAACACATTATTCTTGATCATTGGACTAGTGGTATAGCTTGGATATTATCGGGGCCTCCGGAGCCTCTGACCCGGGTTCGAATCCCGGCTGGTCCGCTCATCATCATGGCCAGCATCGATAATTTCAGGTACATTGGTTTTCGACATCGGAGTCATTGGAAAAGAGGGATATGTGTGGATCTGTCGTAGATTTGGATTCCGATCGAAGAAGTAATGTTCCAACATTAGCCTCAAAAGTGGGGGTAATGTACCTCGAAAATTATGATCTGGGATGGGGTTAGAGCGATACCTGGCGGGCCGCCAAATTATTGAAAAATGGTTCGTATACCACAGTATACCGGCAGTATACGGAATAACCTGAGTCAACCCTGCTCAAACGTCTCTAATTCACAGTGTATTGTATACTTAGGAACAGGCACAACCATCCTGAGTGAAAACTACCTTGTAAAATGGATCCTGCGCAGTCCGATTCAAGTATTATCTGAATTCTACGGCCGTACAATTACGATTAATCTGAATTCTACGGCCGTACAATTACGATTAATCTGAATTACACACAATTAAATAACAACAGGACAATCCGTATCCGTGAAGCGCAAGATATACGATGAACTTCTCCGTTGGAAAGAGGACAAGCAGAATACCTGTCTCACGATACAAGGTCAGAGACAGGTAGGTAAGACCTACATCATCGAGAGATTCGCAGAGGACAACTATCAGCATTTCATCGAAATAGATTTCACAAGAATGCCCGAGATGGAGAAGGTTTTCGAAAGAGCAGTGGATGTCGATTCGGTCATCAAAGAACTGTCCATAAGACTGAACGATGCCGTATTCGAACCGGGGAAGACCCTTATTTTCCTGGACGAGATCCAGGAGTGTCCTGAGGCGAGATCGTCATTGAAATGGTTCGCGAAGGACGGGAGGTACGACGTCATAGCATCGGGTTCCCTTCTGGGTGTGAGGAATACGAACGCCAAGAAAAAGAAGGAGGAGAACAAGAAACCGCTTTCACCGATGGGCTACGAGAGTGTCTTGACGATGAGGTCCATGGATTTCGAGGAATACCTTTGGGCGATCGGATTCAACACGGAGATACTGAGCGGCATCAAGAAGAAGATCGGTGCGATGGAGCCACTGGACGAATCCGAGCTGGAGGTCATGGCCTCGCATTTCCGCGACTATATGATAGTAGGGGGCATGCCCGCATCCGTCGAAGCCTTCGTCAGGACCAAACAGTATTCCGAATCTGGAAGGAAGATCGACATCATACTGGGGGATGTGATCAACGATATCAATCGCTATAACGATCCGGTGAACGCCCTCAAGACTCAGAGGTGTTTCGATTCCATACCGGAACATCTGAGTTCCAACAACAAGAAGTTCCAATACTCCCGTTTGGAGAAGGGTACAGGTTCGCGTGCTTCCGGTGAGAAATACTTCGAGAATCTGCTTTGGATAGAGGGCGCCGGATACGGGAACTTCTGCTACGGCCTCAATTCTCCCGAACGTCCGTTCAAACGCATAGAGGACCTGTTCAAGGTGTATCTGTCGGATACGGGGATGCTGGTCAGGATGATGGGAACATCTGCGGCGATGGCCATCCATAACGACGATATCGGTTTCAATGCGGGAGCGGTGGCAGAGAATGAGATCGCAGAATGCCTTTCCAAGAGCGGGATAAGGCCGAGATTCTATCGTAAGAACAGCGGAAAGGACCAGATGGAGATAGACTTCGTGATAGAATTGCTAGATGAATGCATAGCGATCGAAGTCAAGTCTGGCAAGGAGAGGGAATCCCCATCGGTGGAGAAGGTCAACAAGGTATTCAACGTCGATAGAAGGATGAAGTTCGAGAACGGGAACATACATAAGGATGAGGAGGGAATAGAACACTATCCGTTGTTCGCCGCAGCATTCATAGATCTTCTGAAAAGGAGATATGATGGTCCAGCATTTTGACGGACGTTAATAATTGACAACACGATCGATTCCATAGTGATATGCTGATTGAGGATACGATTCTGATTTCGGATAGACCGTGATCAATCATCATCCAATCCAGGATAAGTTACCGAACTTATACTTGTATACAGGATGTAAGTTACCCTGATTTTTGATGTCTGGACAATGACCTAAGCGGTTCCCGGCGGGTCCGCATCAGATTCGGGTTCGAATCCCCACGTGGACATTGAAATAGTACAATGTACTACACATCACCAGTGATCAAATGGCATTCTCGATAAGACTTACCGAAGAAGAGGAAACCCTCGCCAGAAGATACGCTGCCCTGATGGGCATCTCCATGGGAGAGGCCTTCAAGCAGGCCCTCTTCGAGAAGATCGAGGATGAGTATGACATCGCTGTGGGTGAAGCGGCATACAAGAGATACCTCGACAATCCGAAGACCTACTCTCATGCGGAAGTCCTCAGGATGTTCGGTGATGAAGAGTGAACTATTCCGTCGAATATACCGAGGATGCTATCAAGCAGCTGAGGAAGATGGATCATTTCACGAGAACGATGATACTCCATTGGATCTCCAAGCATCTTGATGGTACCGATAACCCGTTCGCTTCGGGAAAAGCGCTTACAGGCGACAAGGTTGGATTGTGGAGATATAGGGTGGGGGAGTATAGACTCATCAGCAAGATCGACATGGGAAAACTTGTGATCCTGCTTGTCGAGATTGGACACAGATCCAACATAAATGACTGAATTCATCATTTTTTGAGTATCATCTTATCAGATAAGTTACCGAACTTATACCTGTATATAGGGTATAAGTTACCTTGATTTT
>JAFVZR010000148.1 GCA_017508065.1 Candidatus Methanomethylophilaceae archaeon | reverse complement strand
CACCGTTGTTGGCACATGTGCATTCCTCGATTGTGGCAACCTTAGAAACGTGGAGTTCTGCCCCGGGATCGTTGAGATCGAGGACTATGCGTTCAGGAACTGTGGATCGATCATAACATTGGAACTTCCCGATGGATTGATACACATAGGGAACGGAGCGTTCTCCGGATGTGCCGGTCTGAGAAACGTGCATATACCCAGAAGTGTCAGGTACATAGGACATGGTGCGTTCACGAACTGTACCAGACTGAAGGATGTCTGGCTATATGGAGATTGCATGGTGGAGCACGATGCGTTCGACGATATGCCAGTACTACACTTCATCGATATGGAATAAAAGGAAAACGTTTTGAAAGATGTTTGAGCAGTCCTGAACGGATCAGAGCCTGTCGCTGTCCCTGATGGCGTACGGGGAGTTGTACTTCTTCTTGAACAGTACGGAAAGGATCGGGGGTGCGATGATGGTGGTTGCGATACACATCAGGACGATGATTCCGTACATGTCATTGGAAAGGATCTCCATTCCAAGACCAAGGAGTGCAACGATGATACCGACCTCTCCACGGGGCATCATTCCGGTTCCGATGATGGAAACGGAGGACATCTCCATGTGAGGTTCTGCGATCTTTGCTCCGAGTCCGCATCCGACGAACTTGGTGAGACATGCAAGAACGATCAGGATAAGTGCGGTTCCAAGGAGTGCGGGATCGTCGATGAACACCTGGATGTCCACATTCATTCCGACGTAGACGAAGAAGAATGATACGAACAATGCAGAGATGCTCTCGAACTTCTCCTCGAGCTTCCATTCCCATGCGTGCTCTGCAAAGAGCATACCTGCAAGGAATGCACCGATGATCATTGCAAGTCCAGCGATGTCCGCGACATAAGCGAATGCGAGACAGGTCGCGATCGCGACTACGAACATGTTGAATCCCGGAGGAATGTAGTTGGGATCCTTGAGGATCTTCTCTGCTCTCTGAGCCTGGATCTTGTCGTAGATGATAGGGATGACCTTTCCTGCGACGAAGAGTACGGCGAGAACGAACACGATTGCGGTGAGTGAGACGACGAGGATGTTGACGACATCGACCTTTCCGGTCCTGGCCATTCCGCTGACGATTGCGAGGACGATCATTCCGAGGATATCGTCGATGACTGCGGCTCCGATGATGATCCTGGATTCCTTAGCATCCATGAGCTTCATGTCCTTGATGACACGTGCGGTGATACCCACACTAGTAGCGACCATCGCGGCGCCCATGAACATGGAAGTGTACATGTTTCCGCCAGTGACGGTTACGAACAGATATCCGACGATGAAAGGGACGATGACACCCATGACGGCAACGAGGAGTGCCGCCTTTCCAACGGATGTAAGGTCCGTGACCTTAGTCTCAAGACCTACGGTGAACAGAAGGAAGATGACACCGAGCTCGGAGAACACCTCGATGATCTCATGAACTGTGACTGATGAACCGGGTGAAGGATCGAATTCACTGGCGATCCACTCGAACAGCGAATAATCCCCGACAGGGATGCTGACGATGAGGATACCCAGAATGATCTCACCGATGAGTCCGGGCACACCCAACTTGGCAAAGATACGTGAGGACACCTTTGCAAGGATGAATATGACCGCAAGGGCAAGAATTACCTGCGCAATTTCCATGATTCTCGGTATTACAAGGGCCGTATATAAAGAAAGGTTTTCGGTTTGGCCCCTGAGCCAGCAAGATTTGAGGACGTTGGTATTGTCGAGGTTTCGAACGTGCAACCGAACGATTGGAACAGCACAAAGATGAGGGAAGGGGTTTGATGTTGGGTGACCGAAGTCACCCCATTACTGGTACATCACTGAGAGGCAGTACCGAAACGGAACCTTATGCCGACAGATGATCCGCTGGCCGCCCCGCTTCCGAATCTGAAGGAAACGGCGACTCCGCCCTTCCTCTCCGTCGACTCGACATGGGCTTCAGATACTTCTGGCTCATCAATCTCGGAGGAGATGGACTCGGCGACCTTGGCGGCCTCGACTATCTGGGACACCACATCACCGTTATCGACGATATGCTCTGCTGGCACATCCGTCTCCACGGCCACCTGTACAACATCCTCTGAATCAACGGAAGCAACTGCTTCGGACTCGGCGACCATTGGTTCCTCGATCTCGGAGGAGATGGACTCGGCGACCTTGGCGGCCTCGACTATCTGGGACACCACATCACCGTTATCGACGATATGTTCTGCTGGCACATCCGTCTCCACGGCCACCTGTACAACATCCTCTGAATCAACGGAAGCAACTGCTTCGGACTCGGCGACCATTGGTTCCTCGATCTCGGAGGAGATAGACTCGGCGACCTTGGCGGCCTCGGCAATCCTTGCCACAACACTGTTCACGGCATGGTCAGTCATGTCCTTGACAACAGCATCCATGAATTCGACATCGACCTCATCGATAACTTCATCCTCGATGACAGGTTCGTCGAACTGCTCCATCAGAGGAATGATAGTCTCAATACAATCATCTGTAGCTGCACGGACACCATATCCGATGAGGATCTCGTCCGTATACCACGGTTTCTTGACATCCTCGACCTTGGTATCGGTCGTGACAATCTCCACATTGAGTTTGGTCTGTCTAGAGGAATGGGTACACTCTGGGAATTTGGGGGAACTCTCCGCTTCCGTTCCATATGCGAAGAGGGACGTCTGCTCCAGGGTCTTATCGTGACCCTCGATGGAAAGGACATTGTCTATCAATTCAAGACTATGAACGTCATCGAACTCCTTCGCATCGTCCTTTACGGATTCGCTCATGGTGACTGACACGCCATCTTCATGACCGTCGGTAACGTTCTCATCCACGGCACCAGTGGACTCCTTGACTTCCTCCTGTGCGGGGACATCCGTATCGACGTCCACATCGGATTCGATCTCACCCTTCTTAACAGGCCCCTCGACTGGTACAGTAGTATCAACCTGTACGGGATGTTCATCGACGATGAGATTCGGGTCCCCCTCTTTCGATTTAGGATCGGGCGTATCCGGCTTCACAGGATTTGGCACATTTTTGAGTTCCTCAATGACCTTGTTCACCTTATCCATATTGATATCACGTGGAGGTGCTCTCTTCTGCTCCTTAGCGACAAACCGATGGCCAAGGATGCTATCGCGATTGTCAAGGATCTCTTTGATCACATCATAATCCGGCTTCGTGATCCTGCTCAATCTGATTCTTGCACTCTTTCCAATGTCCAGAATTGAAGAAAGGGCGTTACGAATCCTATCGAGAAGACTGGCACCCCCCATCAACTCCGGAGCGAACTTCTTCTGCTCAGAGCTCATGCTAACCCATCCGATGCTCGTGATGGATTAAGAAAATAATAATCTTGCTACAGACCCACCGTTATCGTTCGTGGTTGTTGGACACCGGAGCGATCGAATATATCCTCCGTGACATCACTGGGTCAATAGTCTTGCAATTCCATCTCCGCAGTTAAAGACTATATAGTCCGAGAAGAATAGTAGGAATATGTGTATGAAGAAAGCCGACCCAAAGGCATCCGTCTGTATCTCCAATGAATACGGAAAGCTCAGAGATGCAGTCGTGGGAATCGGTTCCGGAGCCTACAACGGAAAGGTATCCTGGTCCGATGACCTGGATGGGATTGTGGCATCCGATCTCTTGGAGAAAGAGAACGAGTCGCTGATATCCATTCTGGAATCCGAGGATGTCAAAGTTCAGAGGCCGAAACCCCTGTCCAAGGGTGATATCGAACGTATGTACGGTGTCGGTTCGGCCGACACGGGATACAACCAGGCGTTCCCTCGTGATAACATAGCTATCGTCGCGAACGACCTTATCGAGTTCGAACTCAACGACGATTCCAGGAAGACCGATATAGCAGGGTTGTACGATATCCTGCAGGAAAGGTCCAAGGACTCCAACATCTGTTGGTATTCCACGCCACACTGCAGATTGAAAGGTACTCCTGACAACTACCCTGCTCTCAACGGAAGGGACTTCGTGTACCTCGATGACAGGATGTTGTTCGCATTGTCCGAGGATGAAAGGATAGGAACGAATTCCGAAGGATTCAGATGGATGAGGAACACGTTCGCGTTCCATGATGTCATGGCTGTGACTCTGAGGAACGGATTGAAGTATCTCGGTCAGGCCATATCCATACCAAGGCCCGGACTCGCTATCGTATGCATGGAAGGGATCGTGGCGTTACCCTCATTCATGAAGGATTGGGACATCATCGAGATCTCGCTCGAAGAGGCCAAGGCGTTCGCTGCCGACGGATTGTCCATCGACGATAAGACGTATGTAATCGGCATCTCCGAGGAGAATGACAATTCCCATGTCATCGAAGAGTTGGAGAAGAGGGGAATGAAGGTTTACAAAGTCCCCTTCGCTGCTCACATGAGCTTTGGCGGATCCGTAAGGTCCGCAGTACTGCCCCTTAGAAGGGACGTAGAGTAAACGTATACAACGGGGCACCCGCCCCACTTCCTTTTTCAGATCGAAGCGAATTAAGAATGGTACTTCAACAATGTCACCGGACAGAGATGAATCTACCAGAAATCAGAAGTGAAGAAATAATGGTGCTCCCGGCGGAATTCGAATCCGCGTCGAAGCCTCGAGAGGGCTTCATGATTGGCCGCTACACTACAGGAGCTTAAACCTAAGTATACACAAGTACTATTAATAGTTTGTTATACTCAAATCGACCTTCCAGGCCTTGCAGCGAGCAATCTCTTGTGTTTCATGGATTCCACACGCTTTCTAAGACCCTGGATCTTCTCGACCGGCAAACCTACTGCCAGTGCGATCTCCCTATCGGTACGCTCCTGTTCGAAGCCATACAGGATGTGATCCAGAAGAAGATAGGTTATGCCCATCTCCTCCTCATCAGTCTGACCCTCCCACAATCCAGCGGTCGGAGGCTTGGCGATGATGTCATCAGGAACACCAATGATCTTGGCCAACTGCCTCACATTGGTCTTATAGATATTGACCAAAGGGAGAGCGTCACACGCACCGTCTCCGAACTTGGTGAAGTATCCCATCATTAGCTCGCTCTGATTGGTGGTTCCGAGAACGATGCGATTCATACTCTTGGCACGTCCGTATAGGATGGTCATCCTACATCTGGCAGCGATGTTGCCCCTATCGAGCCTGGACAGGTCGCCTCCAAGAAGTTTCTCCATTGCATCCACAGGGTCGCGTATGTTGAGTACCTCATAACCGGTTCCCCAAAGCTTCGCCATTGACTCCGTGGATTCATAGTCTGCATTCGGAGTCACCTCACTCGGCATGAAGATAGTATGGACACGTTCCGGACCCAATGCATCCACGGCCAACTTGGTGACGACGGCCGAATCGATGCCTCCGCTCTGTCCAATCACGACACCTTCGCCTCCACTCAATGAAACGTAGTCTTTTATGAACTGTCTTAGTTCGTTGGCGTCATCCTCGGTGATGCGGGGGAGCCTGTCCGGAATCATAGTTCTTCATTACATTCCTGAGATAAAACGATTACATGAAGGATTTCGATTATCTATCACATATACCATCCAGTATGCATGAGGATAGCGTTGTGTCAAAGAATTCCGATTCACAATTCGGTCCAAGACAATGTCGGCACAATATTGACGGATGTCCGTGACAACGAGGCGGACATCTTTGTCTATCCAGAACTGTTCCTTACAGGATATTTCTTTGACCCAACGATCGTCAGGGACGATGTGGAAAAAGCCATGGAATCGCTTCGTTCCATCTCGGAGGAGATGGATGTGGCAATCGTTACAGGTGCACCTGAATTCACTGACTGCGGGATTCACAATTGTGCATTCGCCTTCGTTTCCGGAAGGACATACACATACAGGAAGATCCACCTTCCCAATTTCCCTCCTTTCGATGAGAAGGAGAGGTTCATCCCCGGATCCGAACCGATAGTGTTCGAACATAAGGGATTCATCTGTGGATTGTCGATCTGTTATGACATATTCTTCCCCGAATTGATGAAACACCATGCATTGAAAATGAATGCCGATGTAAACATCTGCATATCGGCATCACCTGTCACATCACGTGTCGCATTCGAGCGCGTACTACCTGCGAGGGCCGTGGAGAACACGACGTACGTAGCATTCGTTAACAATATCGGTCCAATGGATGGCATGGAATTCTTTGGAGGTTCCAGACTTCTCGCTCCCAATGGCGACGGCATCCTCACTCTCGACGAGCCAGGCACAGGTGTCATCACAATGGACAAAAACACTCTCGAAAAAGCCAGAGAAATGCGCCCTGTGCTCAAAGATTCTATATTTTGACCCATGCCGATAAGGATTCAAATCGATAGTCTTTTAAACAATCAGTAGATAGGGGGTTTTGAAGCCGAGATAGCCCAGCCCGGTAAGGCGCGAGCCTGGAAAGTTCGTGGTGAATCACCTCGGGAGTTCAAATCTCCCTCTCGGCGCTTCTACACTTCCAATTTTTAAGACAAGTCTGCTGTTAGATATTCTGATCCAATAAGATCAACGGAAAAATATCAAGAATCAGGCATTGAGGCCCTTCAACACATCATCAAAAGAAGAATCGGAGATTATGACCTTGATGCCCAACTCATCCAGAAGTTTCGATGGGAAAGAACCGATCTCGGAAACCGCCACGTATTTCGGGGATTTCAAGGATGTGACAATGGAATTGATATGTTCTTTATGACCCGATCCAGCTACGCTGCGACCGGTGTCCACATCGACTTTCTCCAGAAGACTTCCGTCAGAAAGTGATACGATGTAGAACGACGGTGTATTTCCGAATCCACGATTGACATCCTTACCGTTATCGGAAGCGAATGCAACTGCATCCCTCAGGTCACCGAGAAGTATGGGTCTCACCTCAGCGGTCCTGCATGAACCGCAAGCGAACTCACCTGAACGGTCGTTACCCAACAACCCGATGGCATCCGCACGACATTGTTTGCAATGCCTCATGACCTTGATGCCCAACTCCCCACAGGAGTCCATCAGGGATTTCCTCATCTCAGGAGTGGGGGCCTCCATGTTCTCGAACGGTGTGCCCTCCACAGGGATCAACGGAAGGATGTTGACGGTGTATGCACCCATCTCCTTCACCCTACGTACAAGGATAGGGATGTGATCCACATTCACGTTGGGAACCATCACGATGTTGATCTTGACGACCATACCCAATGCGACACATTCCTCCAGCCCTTTCAGCTGTCTCTCTATGAGGGCGGTCGCGGCATCGATACCCTTCAATTCCTTACCGTCGAGGATCACACGACCGTAGACCTTGGCACCGATCTCCGGATCGAGGGCGTTCATGGTTATGGTCACGAATCTGACACCGAGATCATACAACCTCTTCGCATTACCCGGAAGTGCCAGACCGTTGGTGGATATGCATAATGTAAGATCGGGGTACCTCTCACCGATTAGGGCGATGGTCTCATATGTGGTATCGTTGGCCAAAGGATCGCCGGGCCCGGCGATACCTATGACCTTCAACTCGGGGATCTTCTCCAGCACCCTACCTACCTTATCAGCAGCCTCCGACGGGGTGAGGACCTCACTGGTCACACCGGGTCTGGACTCGTTACTGCAGTCGTACTTACGATTACAGTAGTTGCACTGGATGTTGCATCTTGGCGCCACAGGAAGATGCATTCTGGCGAACTTCCTATGGGCCGAATCATCGTAGCATGGATGCTGCGATATTACCCTCGATAAATCTGGAGACACCATGTCGAATCAGAGAGAATCGGACAGGAGGACCTTCGAAGAGCCTTCCCACTCGGCCATATCCTTGAGTGTGATCTTATCGATGATTCCGCAGACGGCATCATCCACCATGGTCCAAAGCTTGAGGGTCTTGCATCCCTTGGAATGTGGACAGGATGAACCGTTCGTCCTTACGCAGTTGATGCTGAGCTCCCCCTCCATGGCACGGATGATGGATCCCACGGTGATCTTGTCCGCAGGTTCCGAAAGACAGTATCCACCCTTCGGTCCGCGAATGGATTCCACGAATCCTGCACCCTTGAGAACGATCATGATTTGCTCCAAGTACTTTGCAGAAATACCCTGTGCATCAGCGACATCCCTGATCCTCACAGGGCCGTCACTGGACTCGGCGAGCTGAAGCATCATACGCAGGGCGTACCTTCCTTTAGTCGATACCAACATGTTTTCTCTCCATATTCATTACCTACTTAACAGGTAATAAATGTATTGTTGAATCGGCCTGACTGGGTACGCATCATCTGCGCCTTTTGAGGTAATACACAGCCGAACAACTGCAGGGATTACCGCAGACGGGACAGTCGTGCCCGTTGGGGAACGCACGCGGATCGTTCCAATAGCCAGCGAACTCGGCGACCTCCTTCATGCCCGCACGCTCCACCACCTTGGCGATGTTCACCGTACCGTCAACGGATTTCCATGCCATGGCACATGACACGTCCACCCTGCGTCTGTCGAACTCCCTCTCGGCTGCATCCACCATGAGTTTTCCGGCACCCTTCCTCTTGGCGGAATCCAAGACTGCCACGGAAGCGAGGTACCCGATCTTGTCATACTTCATGATCTCATCCCTCTCCGGACCGTCTGGCATATGGAGGATGGGATCGACCTTCTCCTTACCGAAGACATTACAGATCGTGAATCCTATGGGCCCGGTCTCATCGATGGCGACGAGACAGAAATCGTCCTTGGACGTCAAGGTCATGAGGAAATCCTCCTCTTCAAGATAATCGGAACCCAGTTCGGCCATTGAGATCTCCATGAGCTTTGGGAGATACTCCTCGGTGAAATGCATGATTATTGCCATTTTTGTCAGAACTCCTTCAACGCTTCCATCACGTTGTTCTCGAAGACCCACTGTTCCTCTATATGGCGGTTCATATCCACGATGGACAGATATAGCCAGTATGCGAAGAACAATCCAACGGTCACGATCGATGCAACGAGAAATACCCAGAAGGGTCTGTAACTGATCACTGGCTCATAGCCACTGACCCTTATTCCGCATCTGGCCATGGCATCGACGTACGAATCGGAGAACACGGTGAACATCTTCTCGTGTTCGCGCGGATACGTTATGCACATAACCAACATCACCACGTTTATCGCCAGAGAGATGGAGAAAAGTACGCATGTGACGTAGAATGCCGTCTGACTGGTAGCGTTGAAGACCAGTACGATCAATCCGATCGCAGCGGGTGCGACGGATGCCAGGAATCTGATGCGAAAAGTCCTAAGACCCGATTCCGCCCTGATGCATGACCTCATCGTGTTAAGATAATGCTGTTCCTTGATACCATAGTGGTCGAACAGGTCCCTGGCATATGCCAGCATATCCCTCATGAGAGTTATGTCCCTGTCATCGTGGGCATATCTGCGGGACATGAGAAGATACATGATCGAGATCACGACACCGACTCCGGTGACGAAAACACCGGCGGACTGCAGACGGGAATCGGCCCCTTCCAATGAAAGCTGGGTCATTTGGTACACGGCCACACAGATGAAGACCACCAGGACGATAAGTACCAATGAGGGTTGGATCCTTATGTCGGTACTGTTACGTCTATCCACATCCCTGTGGATATGGGCCATATGTTCCTTGCTTTCCATCGAACTCGTAAGTATAATTATAGGCTATATAGTTACCATATTCGAAATAGATGGGAATAAAGGACAGAATCCTCTGGTCCGCTGACAGGACGATATCCAAAATCCGCAATAAGAGGGGTCTAAATGAACCGGAATCGGAGGACCCAGATATCAACTATACATTGGATGATGTGGATACATCCGCGATACAGGAGTCTACGGTACATGATACCGAGGTCCAGATGGACAAGGAACAACACCTTGCCCCCGAACCGGAACCTGTTCGAAGCGAAGTACAACCTGTGAAAGAGGAGGTCAAACCCATCCCTACACCGCTACCTCTCGTCAGAAGGGCGAACCGTGTAACGAGAGGATTCAGGGCATCCTCGAGGAGCATAGATCTGGATTCTGCACCTCTTGGTCTATCCTTTGTAGGTGTGGTAGCATTGGTATTCGCCTCATTGTACCTGATGAAACTGTTCACCAGTCTGGATGCGATGCAGGACGATATGTCCTTCCTGAAGAGGATCACGTCTGCAGGAGTACTGCTGTTCCTCTTCTACCAGTACATCGGATACGTCATTACCATCTTCCAGCTGAGATCCGGACTGAGGGGTTCGTGGGCGACCATGGTCAGAACATCTGGATCATATATCCTGCTCATGATATTGGCAAAGACACACCTATTCGATTGGTTACCTTTCGACCTGGTCTCCTTCCCGTCATGGATCCTCGTACTGTGCATGGCCTGCATAATGGCATACATGATGCTCCCGTTCGTCAGGGAATACTACAAACCTCCGTACGCAGAGATGGCCCCGTTGACATCCTGGTTGCTGTTCGTGTTCTGGATAGACCCATACAACGATGCGGACGAACTGGGAATGGACATAGACATCCCTGTGGATCTATGAGTCCATTTTGACTACTTGGCTAGTAGGTTTTTAATAATTACGCGCGCATTAAGGTGTTCGAGTGTGAGCCCACATGTTAGTGAATGCCGACATTTATGTCAAGGATGTCCCCGGACAGCTGGTCGCTGCCTTGGACCCTATGTCAGTGCTTAATGCGAACATCATCGGCGTGGTGCACAGCCGCGAACAGGTGATCAGTGGAAGGATCGCAGTTAACCTGACCTTCGACATAGACCCCGAGAGAATCGATAAACTGAAGGAGATCTGGAAGGAGAAGGACGTCATCGTCGTAAGGATCGATTCCGCGATAGACCTCCGTAGCATAGTGTTCATGATCATCGGTGACATCAACGCGGTCACCATCGAGGAACTCATGATCGCTGCCACCGAGAAGGTCGATATCCAGTCCAAGAACATCAGGATCTACTCCAACTCCAGCGGGCGCAACACCTGCATGATATCCATCAGCGTGAAGACCCAAGAGGAACTCGATGCACTAGATGACTTCATCTCCAAGGGATGTGAGGAAAGAGGATACACCTACATCAGGGGGGTCGAGTGATGAAGGTATTCATCTCAGGATTCGGAACCGTCGGACAGGGCACGATGGAAACTCTGATCGTCAAGGCGATGGACATCGAGAGGATCACCGGCGACAAGGTCATCATCACCGGAGTCACCGATTCCAAATCCTATGCCGTCAAGGACGACGGAGTATGCAACTTCAGCGTACTCGGAAGCAAGAGCATGAGCGGAAAGGTCGGACCGGACATGAAGGACGGTAAGTCCACCGTTGACATCATGAAGATGGTTGATTTCGACACACTCATCGAAGCCAGCCCCACCAACGTCGAGACCGGCGGAGAGGGATTGGTAAACATCAAGTGGGCACTTGAGAACGGAAAGAACGTGATCACCGTCAACAAAGGACCTCTGGCACTCGAGTTCCAGGAACTCATGTCCCTTGCCAAGGAGAAGGGATGTATCCTCAAGTTCGAAGGATCGGTCGGCGGAGCCATGCCCATCATCAACCTGTGCAATGACGCATTGGCAGGACAGAAGATCAAGTCCATCCAAGGAATCTTCAACGGAACCTGTAACTTCATCCTCAGCAGGATGGATAGCGGACTTCCGTTCGACCAGGCATTGAAGGAGGCGCAGCAACTCGGATATGCGGAGACCGACCCCACCAACGATGTGGAAGGATACGACAGCGCATCCAAGGTCGTCATACTTGCGAACTCCGTCTTCGGCATCAACGCCAAGTTCAAGGACGTTAACGTTACCGGAATAACCTCCATCACCAGCGAGGCCATATCCCTGGCTAAGGAGCACGGAATGGTCATCAGACTCATCGGAGAGGTCTCCAAGAACAAGTTGGAGGTCTCCCCCAGGCTCATCCCCAAGGGTCACCCGCTCAGCATCTCCGGATCGTTGAACACCGCACTGATCAACACCGACCTCGCCGGACCCGTCACCGTCTCCGGACGCGGTGCGGGACGCAAGGAGACTGCATCCGCAATCCTCAGTGACCTCATCGCCATAATGCTGGCACAGAAGAAGGAATGAGTAAATTGACCAAGGTGTACGTCTTCGATACCACCCTCCGTGACGGCTCACAGATGGAGGGTATAACCTTCTCTGCCGAGGACAAGAAGGAGATAATCTCCAGATTAGACTCCTTCGGAGTGGACTTCATCGAAGGCGGTATGCCTCAATCCAACCCTACCGACGCAGGATTGTTCGAATCTTCCATCGAAACGAACAATGCCAAAATGGTGGCATTTGGAAGTACCTGCAGACCCGGCATGCCTGCCTCACAAGACAGGGGATTGATTGTCCTTTCCAAGTGCCAGGCACCATGGGTATGCATATTCGGGAAGACGTGGAAACTCCACATAGACAGCGTTCTCAGAATCAGCCCCGAAGATAATCTGGCACTTATCAGGGACAGCATCTCGTTCCTCGTATCCGAAGGGAAGAGGGTCATCTTCGATGCGGAACACTACTTCGATGGGTACAACGATGACCCAGAATATGCACTCAAGGTGGTGGAGACCGCAAGGTCCGCCGGTGCAGAATGGGTGACGCTGTGCGATACCAACGGAGGTACGCTCCCCACAGTGATCGGGCGCAT
>JAFVZR010000147.1 GCA_017508065.1 Candidatus Methanomethylophilaceae archaeon | reverse complement strand
GTATCCCCTGTGGGGTATTTGGGTTCTTGTACTGTGCCGGGGACACGTCATGTCCGTTAACCGTGGATGCATACGGCATCGCATCCATTGCGGGGGTGATGGCGTGGGACTCTCTGAAGGAAGGGGTTGCGAGTCATCAGTGACTGCACGCGACAATTGTATTAACTCGGAGTTCAATCTTGAGAACGTTATGGTCAGACCCCTGCCGATAGGCGTCCAGGATTTCAAGGAAGTTCGTGATGAGGGATACCTCTATGTCGACAAATCCGACCTGATCCCCCAGATACTGTCGCAGAAATCCAAGGTATATCTCTATACCAGACCCAGACGTTTCGGCAAGTCCCTGAACCTCAGCATGCTGGATGCGTTCTTCAACATCAAGTATCCGAAGAATAACATCTGGTTCGACGGTCTGAAGGTCTCGGATTGCAGGGAATGCGAAGACCACAGGAATGCATATCCCATCATCTACATGGATTTCAAGGATCTAGATATCAGGAATTACGAACTATTCCTGAAGTTGCTATCGATCAAAATCTCTGACCTATACATGGAATATGAATTCCTTCTTGAATCGAACAAGATCAACCGTATACAGATATCCAGATTCGAAGAGATGTGTACTGGAACATGTGATGAATCGTCGTTGATCAATTCCCTTAACTTCCTGTCCAGAATGTTGTATGCCCATTACGGAAAGAAAGTTGTCATACTCATCGATGAATATGACAATCCAATTCACAACGCATTCGGGAAACCGCATCACCAGGAAATATTAGACACGATGAGAGGGATTTTGTCCTCAGCTCTGAAGGGAAACGACTCACTCGCTTTCGGAGTCGTGACCGGTGTGATGCAGATCTCCAAGGAATCCATATTCTCCGGATTGAACAACCTGTCAGTCAACAACGTACTCAGCAAGGATTTCGACGAGATGTTCGGGTTCACCGATGAAGAGGTGAAAGCGGTACTGGAAGAATACGGACACCCAGAGGGGATCGACGAAGCCCGTGAATGGTACGACGGTTACAGGTTCGGGGATGCCGACGTGTACAACCCATGGAGTCTCCTGAACTACGTGAAGAACGGATTCGAGCCCAGACCTTACTGGGCGGGTACCAGCGGGAACTCCATAATAGACACCCTCCTGGACAGACTCGATGAGAAGGGACTGGAAGAACTCAGGTCCCTTTCACAGGGTGTACCATTGGTAAAAACGATTGACCCCGCCGTCACATTCGCGGACCTGGACCGGAGAACCGACAGCATCTACTCCATGATGGTGCTGTCCGGATACCTCAAGGCCGTCCCGGCGGGGAGGAACTACGAGATCGGACTGCCGAACGGGGAGATGTTCTCCGTCTTCGGGGACATGTTCTCCAGACACCTCGGTGAGAGATATGGAGGGTATGATGTCCTCGCCATGATGAAGGACCTCACCGATGCCCTGTTGTCCGACGATGTCCGGATGATTGAATCATCTTTCTCTGGTCTCCTCAAGGAATCCATCGGTAGCCTGATGCTGGATGATGAGCACGTCTACCAGGCATTCATCACCGGACTCCTGCTTCACCTGTCCGGAAGATACAGGGTGAGTGCGGAATTCGAGAGGGGTAATGGAAGATACGACAT
>JAFVZR010000146.1 GCA_017508065.1 Candidatus Methanomethylophilaceae archaeon | reverse complement strand
GGTACATAGTGCATGAGGTCCGTGGATGCTATGAACACGACATCGAAACCTTCGCATGCCTTCCTCAGTATCTGGGACAGTCTCTCCGCAGTATGCATGTCCTGTCTGCTCATGATTATGGGTACGATCTTCGCATCAGGATCGATCGTCTGTAGGAATGGGATCTGTACCTCGATGGAGTGCTCTCTCATATGCGCACGGGGGTCATCTGGCATTAGTTCCCTTAATCTGGCACATATTTCCTGATGTGTTCTGCACTCTCCAAGAGGGGTGAGATACGCATCCGAACACAGTACGAAGTCATATGGGATTCCATAATGGTCCGGTCCGATGATCACATACGCATCCGGTCTTCCATCCTCCTTCAATGCGGAGTATGTATGTGCAGCGAACATCCCGGATGCCATGTACCCTGCATGCGGGGACATCACTGCCTTGATGGATCTGGCACATCCTGTTTCCGGTATGGCCCCGGGTCCGAGTCCATGCTCGAAACACTTCTTCACCGTGTTCTTCAGGATGTCCTTCTCTATCGGATAGAATCTACCAGCGACGGCCGGATATCTCACATTGTCATGCATCAGGATAGAGATAAATCTCATCCGATTTAGGAATTGGTGCTTCTCGACCGCCAATCTCCCGCGGTCACACCTATCTTTAGAATTTTAGCTCTCTGCCCCCGGGTTTCCCCGGGGGTGAGAACATGAGATTGGGTTGTAAGCGTTTCAGAGTTTGGACTCGAAGTCCTCGATCTCGAGCTTGAAGTCTGCGGGATCTTTGAGGTCTCCCCTCTCAAGGAGAACCTGCCTGGTGAGGACCCAGTAGATGCATGCGAGTGCGCGCCTTCCCTTGTTGTTGGTGGGGATGACGAGGTCGACGTTCCTGGTCTCGTTGTTTGCATCGCACATTGCGATGATGGGAATCTGGATGTCGAGTGCCTCTTTGAGTGCCTGCTTGTCTGCTGCGGGGTCGGTACAGATGATGACCTCGGGCTCGACGAAGGATGCGTTCATGGGGTTCGTGAGTGTTCCGGGAACGAAGCGTCCATCGTAGGTGGGTGCGCCGATTGCCTTGGAGAACTCCCTTGCGGGCTTCTGTCCGTACTGCCTTGCGGAAACAACGAGGACTCTCTTGGGGTCGAAGCGTGCGATGAACTTTGCAGCTGCCCTCAGCCTCTCGTCGGTCTTCTTGACATCAAGAACGTAAAGTCCGTCCTGCCTAACCTTGTAAATGAAGTCCTTCATGTCAGCGGACTTCTGCTGGGTACCGATGTGGACTCCGGAAGTAAGGTAGGTGTCCTCAGCAATCAAAAGATCAATGTTCTCCATTTCACTCATAACAAAACCTCAATCTCAGTTAGTTTCATAGTTGACGGAAATCGGAACGATATTCTCGTCGTATTCCAACATAGCGATATCGACAGGATCGATCATCTCGACTGGGTAATCCACGAGAATGGGTGCACCGAGTGCGATCTGCAGAGCCCTGGCACCGATAATCCTTGCCTTTTCGAATCTAGTGTACTTCATCGTATCACCTGTTTGGAGTAACTCGGATATTAAGGTGTTGATTATAAAGCTTTCGTTGTTTGGCCCGTTTCCTCTCCTATATTTAATTAGGTATTAGTGGCCACGGTGCCATGTATCCGTTCCCGATACGATGCGTTTCCATGATGGGATCATGGACGTTTAACCTTTCGCCCCTCCGTTCTGGGATATATCGTCCCGATCCCGCCCTGAGCCTATGACGAGGGTCCGTAACGTCCCTCATCCGTCGCACAAGAGCCAAATAGGTTCTTATCCATGGGGCCTCCATGGAAGACAACCTCAAGCTCTGTCTCTGCGCTTTCGTCCGCAACAGGGGAAAGACCGTGTTCACGGAGAGTCTGTTGCTTATGGGTATGTCCATGGACCTTCGCTGGATGAGCTATTCAGATGCGAAGGCCGTTCTCAAGGCCATGTTGTCCCAGGGACTGTTGGAACGTTCCGGCGACATGATCCGTGCCGCATTCGACGTGTCCGAGATCGACGTCCCCGTGGCCTATAGGCCGTCAAAGGATCTGATAGCATCCTGCGTATCCGGAAACGTACCTCCTGTGCCAGCACCCGCTCCTAAGGCGGATCCGGTTCAGAGTGACGTCACAAAGAAGATTACCGGCGAACCCGAGGATCTGATGCCCATTCTAATGCAGAGGGCCGTCGACGCAGGCATGCAGCGTAAGGATTTCATGGGTCAGAGCAACAGTCTGTCCAGGAAGTTGGGGATCTTCATTGAGG
>JAFVZR010000145.1 GCA_017508065.1 Candidatus Methanomethylophilaceae archaeon | reverse complement strand
GGATATCGAGCCTGGAAGGTACACCTTGCGTGCGATCTACAACCTACCTTTCTCCACCACTCAGATGGAGTTCGACAGGGAGGTGGATACCGTGATCGAGGCAGGATTCGACTATGAGGCCAAGATCTGCATCGTTCTCAAGAACTTCAACTTCCTGAAGATCTACGGCAAGAGGGTCAAGGACTCCTGTTGTTGAGAAATATGGTCGAGTGCCGGAATTCCGGCACCCGACCTCATAGATCGGTTTACAGTTCGGAATCCGTCTGACGGAAGTTGACTGCAGGACAGGGTCCGAGACATTCCTGACATCTGATGCACTCGTCGGCATCGATCTCGACCCTTCCGTCCTTCATGTAGAGTGCCTTCTGTTCGCATCTTGCGACACATAGGGAACATCCTACGCACTGTTCGGACCTGATGATGATCTCGAACAGCTTGTCGATGTTCATCCTGGCATCGTTCTCCACGTTCGCTTTGGATATGATCGATCCTTCGCGATAGACGGTCATGTTGTTGATCGTGAGCCACTGTCCGCTCTCATCGATAGCGACCTTGGATCCGAGGATGTGTCCGAATCCTTCCAACCTGTCGATGTCCACAGGTCTGGAGAGTGCGGCCTCGATACTATATCCGATGACACATGGAGAGTACCCTTCCTGTACGCTCATGAACAACGGACCCTTCTCGGGAGCCTTGGTCTGGCGAGTGAGGTCCTTGATGTCCTTTCCAGTGACCTTGTTGACCTCTTCCCTGATGGACTGGGGTGCGTTCTTCCATCTCCACAGGGCGAAATCCTTCCACTCCTTGGGGAGTCCCCTGTCATCGATGTACTTGTCGAGGTATTTCTCCCACTGATCGTATCTGGAGGAGTTACCTGCGACGATCTCAAGTTCGGAGAGGTCGGATGCGGGACAGAGGAAGCATCCGATCCTGTCGAGTCCGCGGGTGTACCATATGTTGTAAGGTGCCTTCTTGTAGAAGATGTAGAACCAAACGTGGAGTGCGTTCCAGTTCTGGATGGGGGACGCTCCGGTCTGCCCGGGAGTCCAGGGGTTGACCCAAATCCTTCCCTTGTCATGCCTAGCCTCGGACTCGTACTTCCTCTGTCCTATGAACGAGAGCACTCCGTCCGGGAAGTTCTTCATGATGGCTCCGACGGTAGGTCCGAGCTTGTTGGTCTTACAGCACCATCTGAAATCCTTTGCAGGTGGGCCGAAGTGGACGAGGTTTCCGAAGAACGCATCGGTGGGTGCGGTCTCCTCAATCAATTCGAGACCATACTTCTCGGTCACCTCATGAACGTGTTCCACTGTCTCGTCGAATTCGAGACCAGTGTTGACGAACAGTACCGGAAGCTTCAATCCAGCATCAACGGTAAGGAGGAGGGTAGCGAGGCTGTCCTTTCCTCCGGAGAACGATACGATGGCGGGCTTCTCATACTTCTCGATGGTCTTGTGGATGAATCCAACGGCCTCATCGATCCTTTCAAGAATGATCCTCTCGTTGGCGTTCACGACCTCGTCCCAGGTGTAGGTCTTGTCGGATATGCAGGGTTCCTCGGGCTTGTAGTGTTTGGTTTTGACAGCGAGCCCTTTGTCTGCGGCGATCATCTCGGCCGCATCCATCCTTGCGACACCGGTGGCGATGGCCTTGCGGTCCGAAGTGATTATGATGACCTCGTCCCCGGATTTCACGTCGGGGCTGGCATCGATGACGCCGGGTGCCATGAGGTTCTTGGAATCCTGAACGAACTTGATTGCGGAATCGTCTATCACGACGAATCCCTTCGATACGATGGGTGCGATCCTGATTGCGCTCTGGATACGGTTGATGAGTTTCCAACCGCTTCCGAGATCGTATCTGATGCTGCCTATGGTGCGTCCGTCGATGATGAACTCATCCATCCTGTCGAGGGAAGGTGCCTTGTTCATGAACACGGGGTGTCCGTCGGGGATCATGGCGATACCGCATCCGGGGCCGTATTGTTTGTCAGCGAGCTCCCTGATCATGTCGATATCGTGCTGGAATGCGGGTCTCACATCTCCGGGAGGCGTAAGGTCAACCTCGCGGCTAGGCTTTCCGCAGACGGGACACGTCTTCGTCTCCAATACGGGCAGGTTACAATCATCGCACCATCTGAGATGGTTCTTTCCCAAACGAACGGCTGGCATCGAATCTAGGATATGATATCCAGTAATAACTGTGACGGTATGCACCCAATCAGGTCCTCCGTACAGTATCCACTATGCCGTCATCGTTTTTGAAGGTCCGGAGTGGATGTGATAATGGTCAGGCCTTGTGCCTGATCATGAACCTTTCCAACTTGTCGTAGGCATCGGCAAGGATCTCTACCCTGGGCAGGGTGATGGTACGGAAGTGTCCTTGTCCGAACTCTTCACAGAATCCGGAACCGTGGACGAACACGACCCCTTCCTCCTCCATGAGGTTGAGGACGAATTCCTTGTCGGTCTTCCAGTCCGTGAGTTCCACCTTGGGGAACATGTAGAATGCACCCTTGGGCTTGTTGACCGAGATTCCGGGAATCTCGTTCAACCTCTCATAGGAGAACTCGGCCCTGTCCTTGAGTCTGCGGTTCATGTCGACGATGTAGTCCTGGGGGCCCTGAAGGGATGCCTGTGCGGCCCACTGACAGGGTACGTTGGGGCAGATACGTGCACGGCACTGCTTCATGACTCCGTCCATGACATCGGACAGCATTCCGTTCTCGTCCATGACGTATCCGTATCCGACCCTCCATCCGGGCATGAGGTTGACCTTGGAGAAACCATTGAGGACGATCCTGGACACATCGGAGGGGAGTCTGGACATGGAATAGAAGGGTACCTCGGTGATCTTGTCGTAGATTTCATCGGAGATGATAGGGAGTTCGAACTCCGCAGCGATGTTACCTATTTCTCTCAGATCCTTCTCGGAGAACACCGCACCCGTAGGGTTGTTGGGGTTGATGACAACGATTGCTTTCGTCTTGTCGGTGATACGTGAGCGGAGCATGTCGACATCAGGTCTCCAATCCTCCTCCTCGATCATCTTGTACGGAACGGTCTTTCCTCCGAAGAAGTTGATGTACTGCATGTACGAAGGGTATCCTGGTCCGGGAACGAGGATCTCGTCACCGTTCTCGACGAGCGCTCCCATCAGGAGATTGATGGCCTCTCCGACACCGCTGGTGACGAAGACGTTTTCCTTCTGGATGATCACACCGTGTTTCTCGTACTCTCTGTCCACGATCGCTTCCCTGAACTCGGGATTTCCTTGAGAGTCCCCATAACCGTTGTCGGTGTGGTCGACGGACTTCCTCAATGCGGTCTTGAAGTAACTGGGGGTCTCGAAGTCCCACTTGTTGGGATCTCCGATGTTGAACATACTGAGTTTCTTACCCTCGGCAGCGAGCTTTGCAGCTGGAACGGCGACCTCTCTGATCGCATAATTCATCTCTGCCGCGCGTTTTGAAACCTGTATCTTCCTGACCATATTGATCATTTGAGAATTAATTAGGATAGATAAATACTCGCGCGTGGGTGCGCGCGCTCCTTACTTTATAGATTATGAAAAATCCGGATGGATTTCCCTGCCCGCCACATATTTCTGTAATGAATCCGATAGCAGTGTATGGAAGAACAACAACGCCCTAGCAAACACATCTGTCTCACACGCAGGGGCCCTATGATGATCTCCGAGGATCCGGAGTTCGATATACTCTCCGCATTGGCAGACAAGGATGTAATCGCCCTGGCGAAGGGATTGTCCAAGGAGGAACTCAGGTCCCCGTTCACAGAAGGGGCATTCGGATTGGATGAGCGTGCCACCAACCAGGCCATCAGGAAGATGAAGGCAGCAGGATTGATATCCTCAAGAAGGGATGGTAACGATCACGTGTACTTCCTTAACAAGACACGTTTCCATGACATAATCGTGTTCCTTCAGGGTCTGATCGAATAATTCGATCTCTCAAACCAATTAATTTTCATACTATTTCTATAAGTTTTATACAAAATTTTGACTTTTATCGTTGTCAATCACTTTTCAACGATTTCATCCATTTTTCGATAATTTTTAAATTTTCTACATCCACTATATAATGAGTATGAAATATTGGATGAATTAACAGATAAACTTATATACTGAATATTAACAAATAAATAGATATGTTTATATACATGATTAAAAAACAATTCCTACTAAACACTAGAATTAGTGCCAAAATTAAATAATAGCAATTTTCTATGAAAAGAATGCTGGCTATCTATTTTTATTTTAAAATCAAATATTTGATAGATTGGATGAATTATCATGGATAGACCATCCATCCATCAATCAGACTATATATTCAGAAACACCATGATAAAATCAACACTAAGCGGTCATAGATCGTGAAGTGAAGGAAGAGAGGATATGTCTAACGAAGAAATTCTCAAGAAATTAAGCGACGCAGTCGTCGGCGGAAAGGTCAACGACTCCAAGGTAGCAGCACAGGAGGCACTCGACTC
>JAFVZR010000144.1 GCA_017508065.1 Candidatus Methanomethylophilaceae archaeon | reverse complement strand
GATGCTGATGATGGAATGAAGCTCACCGACATCCTCCTGATCGTCCTCGTGGTCTTGATCGTCATCATGGCGATCATCGTCGCACTCAGGATGATGAGGTCCTGATCCTGACAATAAACCGAACAAATGCTAGGGTTCGAGTAAACACACGGAACGCACAGAAAAGAAGCAACGACATCTGCTCCGTACGTGAGTGACGTATAAACACCAGAAACCATAAACTAAACAGGATGTGGGGGTCCACCCCGCATCCTTTACCTCAAACAATCCGATTGTTTACTTCCGATACAACTTCTAAATACCCCTGTATCGTCATAACAGACAGATCCCATCTCCGGTCGTCCCGTGGAGATGTCCGGATCAGATAGGTGGAAACGATGTCATCGGTCGGTAAGGCACGTAGGTTCGAATGTTCCCTAACATCGGAGGAACTCGTGAAAGAAGAACTGTACGTGTTGAGGACCTGTTCTGATGGCAGGGGTGGGACCTTGGATGTCAGGTACTTCGGTATAATTGAGGATAACAAGGTACGTGGTTACCTGAGGTCCGGTATTCCATCGGATTCGTTGGAGGCTCGTCGCGGGAGGACAATCGGGATAACGTCCGAAGGAAGGGAATTCATCGACAGGACGCGAGTCTTCCGATGATGTTGTCGGAAACGGATATCGAGATTTCAGAATCCTGAACAATAGGCTGTGACGTTTTTTTTTACAGGTTTGAAAATAATATGGGGATGGGGATTAGGCCCTGAAGGGCCTGAAGGTGTTTAGAGCATCACTGCCTGCGGACCTCGGTCATGAGGAACAGGGCGCACATGAGTGCTGCAGCGACTCCGACGGCGACTGACACAGCGTTCTTCTGCTTCTCACTCCCCTCCTGCAACTCCTTGGCGACGCGCTCGGCCTCGGCCTGTGCCTGTTGCTGTTGGATCCACCACCAGTTGTTGCTGGAGTCATCTTCCTGCTGGAAGTGGACGATATCGTTGCAGACCCCGCAGTGCTTGTAGTGCTGTGTGTAGATGTAGTCGTGAGGTGTCGATGCTTTCACGATGGATTCGCACACGGTGCATGTCTGATCGATACAGGTTGCATCAGAGGAGAGGTCATGGGACTCTGTTGCGGTTATGATCTCGTGACAGATTTCGCACCCGGCATCCTTGCAGGTGTAGGGGAGGTTGTGAGAGACAGGAGTAATAGAGGTACCGCAGAGATCATAGGCAGTGGCTTTGCATGCAGGGCCGTTGGGAGTATAATCTGCAAGGTCACGGGACTCCCCACAGTACTCACAATTGGAAACAACACAGAGGGGCTTGGAGGAGTCATATTCGCAGGGCACTGCGGTAGTAGGGACGTCACAATGGATACATGTGTGTATCTTGCACAATATCGATGTATCCGTCTCATACTCATGATCTTCCTTGGGTATGGTCTGTGAACATACCGCGCAAGTACGATCTGCATCACAGGATGCACGGTGGTCACAGACTTCCATTCCAAAGGTCAATGCGGGATCCAAGTTCCTCTCTTTCAGAATGAGTTTCACTTTTGATTCAGGTTCTCCACCAGAATTAGCATTCATGGCCCAGATTCCATCGGTGTTTGAAGATACAATTTCAGAGTCTTCAACAATGATTGTTCAAGATCCAGTTGCTTTCTCATCGAATAATATAGGCCTGTTTGTTTCGATGGTCGATTCTTTTATCAAGAGAGTTCCGGCATTTCTTTTTCGGTTTTAACTCCATTGGAAGTATCAATGGAATTGCATTTTCAATGGAGGGCGATGGGTTGACCCTGATGGAAAGAAACCATATCCGATTCATACAGGCAGATTGGTGATGTTCTGAATGGATGTCAGGGAAGAATCGGTAAAGGTGTCGGGGACACGGCCCCGACTGATTGAACTGGATGGGCGGTAATCATTCGGTTCTGTCTGCGATATC
>JAFVZR010000143.1 GCA_017508065.1 Candidatus Methanomethylophilaceae archaeon | reverse complement strand
GCCTTCTTTCCGTCGAGGATCTTTGCGAGTGCTGCTGCGGGCCAGGGCCTGAAGATCCTGGGCATGCAGACTCCGACCTTCTTTCCCTTCGCGCGGAGCTCGTCGACCGCTGCCTTCATGGTTCCGAAGGAGGAACCGAGGACGACCGCGACGTACTCTGCATCGTCGCACTTGTACTCCTCGACCATCTTGTACTCCCTACCGGAGATCTTCTTGAACTCCTCGAAGACCTTCTCGATGACTGCGACCGCTTTGTCCATTGCCTCGACGAGCTGGTACTTGTGCTCGTAGTAGAAGTCGGGACCGTCCATCAATCCGTGGGAGATGGGGTTCTTGTAGTCGAGGAGGGGCTTGAATGCCTGGTACTCTCCGACGAACTTCTTGACGACCGCATCGTCCAAGGGGGTGATCCTCTCAATGGCGTGAGTGAGGATGAAACCGTCGAGGTTGGTCATGATGGGCAACTGGACGTCAGGGTGCTCTGCGATCCTGGGGGCCATGATGGCACAGTCGTATGCCTCCTGAACATTCTCTGCGAAGATCTGAAGCCATCCGGTATCCCTTGCGGACATGACGTCTCCGTGGTCGTTGTTGATGTTGATGGGTCCGCTGATCGCCCTGTTGGCGACTGCCATGACGAGGGGGACCCTCATTGCGGACGTGATGGGGAGCATCTCCCACATGTACGCCAATCCCTGGGAGGAGGTTGCTGTGAACGTTCTTGCTCCTGCGGAACCGGATCCGGTACAGACGGTCAGAGCGGAGTGCTCGGACTCGACACAGACGAACTCGGTCTGAACCTCTCCGTCTGCGACGTAGTCGGAGAACCTCTCGACGATGATGGTCTGAGGGGTGATCGGGTATGCTGCACACACATCGGGATCGATCTGCTTCCATGCGAGTGCGACTGCGCTGTCTCCATTGATTGCCAAATCTGCCATACTCATTCCTCCGACATGGTGATTGCGTCCTTAGGACACATCTTGGCACAGATTCCACATCCCTTGCAGTGGGTGAGCTTGAATCCGACCATCTTGTTGTTCTCGATGAGGATACAATCGTCGGGGCAGTAGATCCAACAGGTCATACAATCGATACAGGTCTCCCTGTCGACAATGGGTGTGAGGGACCTCCAGTCTCCGGTCTCAAACTGTGCTGCGGTACCACCGTTAACACGGGATCCGATGATCATGTCTCTGTGATCCATCATGCCACCTCTCTGTTAGCCCTGTTCAATGCTGCCAGGTTCTTCTTGATTACTTTCTCGGACAGTTTTCCAGTGAACTTGGAAACGATCTCGAGCTCGAGTGCCTCGTAACGAACGATACCGGGAACGATCTTTACGAGAGCTCCGAGCATAGCGGTGTTCGCGACTGGGCGTCCGATCTCCTCCATGGAGATCTTGGTTGCGTCAAGGGTGTGACACTCTGCTTCGGTTCCGAGTGCTGCCTTAAGCTCCTCGGGAGTTCCGGGATAGTTGGCGATGATAACGCCTCCCTTCTTCAGACCCTTCGTAACGTCGACCTTTCCGATGAGAGTTCCATCGAGTACGATGACCACATCAGGCTCGTAGACCTGTGTGTGGACCCTGATGGGATTCTCAGAAATCCTGGTGAATGCTCTGATAGGTGCCCCCATTCTCTCCGGTCCGAACTCGGGGAAAGCCTTGACATACTTGCCCTCTCCGACGACAGTCTCGGCGAGAATTTCGCTGGCGGTGACAACTCCTTGTCCACCTCTACCATGCCAACATATTTCCATGTCCATTTCTACCAGACCCCTACAACGTTACTTTTATTATTAAGCCTTATGTAATGAACGTCGATAATCACAGTCAATTCTACGAAAATAGATGACCCTTATAGGCACATACGAATATCGTATAACACTATACGATAACAGAAAGAACTGATACGAAAATCGTATAAAATTGGTAAAAGGTTTAAGGATTCCGTCATTCGGTGACGGAAGCCTGTGAGACAGATGCGTTCTTCTTCGTCAAGAGGATCGAGATCGCCATGACGATCACGGACACTGGAAGTGCCACGACGAGTGCATCGACATACATGATCGTTCCATCGAAGAGGACCTGGTTGCCCGTGAGGAGCTTACAGATCGGCAGGAAGATGGATGTTCCCTTGTTGACGAAGAGTGCCCAGAACAAGTACACAGCGGAACCTGCGATGATACTGTAGAGTGCTGCCTTCCTGTTGGGATTCTTGGAGTAGAGTGCGTGTGCGTATGCCGGGAGCAGAGCAGCAGCGGTCATTCCCATGAAGACGGATGTGGCCTTTGCGATGATGTCGGAGGGCATCAGGTAACAGTACAGGACGACGAGGATCATCATGACCATGGTGACACTCCTGTTGACACCGAGGGACTTGACATCTGTCTCCTTACCGGTCTTCTTGGAAACGTATGCCGAGTAGACATCGTATCCTCCAGCAGCACCGATGGTGTGCATCAATGCACTGATGGTGGAAACTGATGCACTGATCAAAGAGACCAGGAAGAGGGATACGAACAGATCACCGAAGGTGAATCCGTGGAAGATGTCCGTGATGAACGTGGGAATGATGAAATCGGTTCCACTCGTAACATGCTGTATTGCATTGACTCCGTACTCCTCGAAGAAGTAGAGGTTGCTCATGGCGCCGACGGTGTATGCGATTCCGACGATGATGAAGACGAAGACACATCCGATGATCATCGACTTGTTCAGGGACCTGTTGTCCTTGGAGGACATGAACCTGACAACGAGCTGGGGCTGCGTCAATGCACCGATACCCACTCCAAGGATGAACGTGGACAGGACTGTCCACCACTCGGGACTGAATATAGTGGGGAATTCTGTCCAACCGTTGGCTCCGGGGAGGACGTTGGTCTGCTGGATCGTACCGGAGATGGTGAGCTCGGTCAACTGGCCGAACGCGTCCCACCCGAGCGTACCGATGGTGACTGCAAAGATGGTAACCATTCCAACCAACATGATGAGTGCTTGGAGAGCATCGTTGTACATGACCGCGATGATACCTCCGTACACGACGTAGAGTGCCACGACGAGAGAAAGTACCAGTAACATCAAGTTGTAATCCAGACCGGTTATGACTGCAAGGGAGTTGACACCGCCCTTGAGAACGGCCGCACAGTAGATAGGCATCATCACGATGATGATTATGGCAGTGAACATGCGGATACCTTTGGATTTGAAGATCTTACCCAGAAGGTCAGCAAAGGTAGAGGCACCGAGCTTTGCTCCAAGCTTACGGGTCCTCTCACCGAATACGATGAAGGCGAATACGACACCGAGTGCCAGATTCAAGAAACAGAGCCACATCAACGATGCACCGTGGACAGCGGCCTGACCACCGAATCCGATGACCGCGGAAGCACTGAGGAAGGTCGCACCGTAGGATAACGCGATGATGACAGGGCTGGCCTTGTTCTTACCCAGAAGGAATTCATCGCTGTCCCTGGTGTTACGGTATCCGTAGTATCCGAGTGCCAGAGTGGCAATAATGAACAAAACGGCCATAATCACAAACGTTGTGAGGTCCACACCCTCAGTCATCTTCGGGCACCTCCTTATTCTTCACAATTGTCCAGATCACACTGAACGCAATGGTTGCGATACATCCGACGTATGCGAGCCAAACTGCGGGATCCGGAATACCGAACAGAGACATTTTCATTCACCTTGTTCCGTGCTAACATTTAGCACGGTAATACTACATCAAAGATATCGTATATATAGATTTCACAACAATTTCCATATAATGGCTGTGTTGGAGGATGTCATCGAATACCTGAAAGGACAGACTGGAGTCATAGAGGTATTCGAAATGGGCGACGATGTCAGTACCGATATCGACGCCATAGAGAAGAGCATCAAGACACGTACCAATCATGACTACATCAACAAGGGCTGCGAGTATTCCCTCACCCGCGACCATAGGATATGTATCCTGTTCACTAAGGAGTTCAGAAAGAATTGGAAGTTCTACGGTCGTCTTCATCTCGTGACCTCCGATGGCACCATCCTGGGGACGAACGTATACCCTAACGAGATGGATGACTACAGAGGGAGGGATGATGTCATCTTCGTTTCCGAAGACTTCGTGGTATTTCCGGAGATCAAAGGATGCGGAGAGGAGAGTTTCGTCCTGTACCCATATGATTTTGAAGAATTGCAGGAGATCGTACCTGGATGCCATAATGCCATAGGGTTCTTTCCCACACCATCATCCGATCATTATCTAAAGGAACTGAAAGGGGTGGATGATACGCAACACATATTCTCCACCATCGTGGCATTCGATACATGAACCGAAATACAGAAACAGCGGAGCGATAGAATGAGCAAGGATGATTTCATATCATGCATCAGAAGACAGGAACATTCCGGGATCCCGACATTCCTCCTGGATTCGTCCCTTGGAACGGTATATGCCGGGATCGACGTATCGGAAATGTACCAGTACGGATTCGATGCAGAACTGTCAGCCAAGTCGATTTCGGCAAGCAGACGTGCTCTGGGTCATGATGCTGTCGTTGGATCGATGATGTTCGCAGACTATGGAGCGTTAGGGGAGGAATGCGAATACTGCCCGGACAAAGTACCAGTTATCATAAAACCTGCATTCGAGGACCCGTTGGACATGGAGTATTGTTCCCCGTACGATCTCATAGATACCGACACCATGAACGAATGTATAAGGTCATACGGATTGGTCAGAGAATATGAGCCAGATGCTGCAATCGCTGCCATGGTTCCCTCGGTATTCGACGTGTCTGCTAGGATCAGGGGAAAGGAAGCGTTCCTGATGGACATGAATTGTGACAGATATGCATTCGATGAAATCGTCGGATTCGCCAAAGGGATCGTGAATCTCGTATCCGACCGCATCATTGATGAGAGTGGACCGGACTTCGTTGTGGTTACCAGTACCTTCGACGACATCAACCTCATCGGAGAGGACATGTTCAGGGATCGCAGCATCCTCGACCTGACCAACATCTACTATAAATGCAGAGGATCGAACATCCCCACGATCATCCACCCACGTGGTGTACTCACAGATGGGGGCGGTAAGAAAGCATTGAAACCGTTACAATATGTAGGATTCGAAGGCCTTTACTATGGCGGAGGTAACGACCATCGCACTATGGCAGAGATGTGCCAGAATCAGATCCTGCTCATGGGAGGCCTAGACATTGAATCCATCCGTGACGGAACCGATGACAGTATCGTCAAGGAACCGAACGATGTCCTGGATATCATGACGGGAAAGGATTTCATCTATTCCTGTTCGGATTCGGTAGATAGGGATCTGGACACCCATCGTATGGAACTCATGATGTCCATCGTCAAAGGACGTTAGACCTTGTAGAATGGACATCTGTCCCTGATGCAATCTGGATTCTCGTCATGCATCTGGCATACAGGATCCGCAGGGATGTCCATCTCACT
>JAFVZR010000142.1 GCA_017508065.1 Candidatus Methanomethylophilaceae archaeon | reverse complement strand
GAGATCGATGCGAAAGGTGTTCCAAGCAGAGAGAGGGAAGGTTCGTTGAAGAACATGATGACATTGTCACAGAACTTCTTGAGCTCCCGTACCTGCCACCTGGCGGACATGTTGACGGTCTTCCTGACGATCTCCGCATAGGACTCGTCGTAGATGGTGGCACGTCCTGTCATGTCCTGCACCTGTAGACCTTCGCTGATTGGACCGGTGACCTGTCCCTTGATGGCTTTCAATCCTGAAAGGTCGCGACCGATCATCTCATAGAATCCGGCGAAGTGTTCAGGCATGGCCTCGTAGTAATCCACGTTCTCCTCAAGGATTGCCATGTACGCCTCGGTGGGATCGTAGTCGTTGAGATCCACCATGACTTTGTCCCCCTCCTCGATGAGTCCGGGAAGGCGCTCCCCCGTCTGGAGATACATACCCTCCTTGTATCCGAGAGCGGGCAACTGAGGCCACATGGGGATGTCGACACGTCCGTCCAGGACCATGTCCACAGCCGCCTTAGGATCCTTCTGAGGCATAGAGCCGATGAGTGTAGTCGCGAAATTCCAATCCATATGGTAATGGAATCCCTAAGGCCCTATAATAACACGCGCGTCAGAAACGTACCGACGGGAACAGTGCGGAATCCGTATGGGGGATGAACTGTGCGGAAGAGTACTCATCATAGAACACGGGATCCGAACTGAGGTCCAGATACGTCATCTTGGGGAATGCCTCATCGATACGGTCACGGAACGACTGCGAGACCAATGCCGCCCTGGCACCTGCGAGGGACGAATTACCCAGATACACGAACTTGTCGGCACCGACGTCCGGGAACATACCGATAGTGATCGCTGAATCCATGTTAATAAAATTACCGAATCCTCCGGCTATGTACACCTTCTCCAGATCGGAGAACTCAAGACCCAGATTCCTAACGAGAGATCTGGTCGCCGAGAAGATGGCGGCCTTCGTCATGATGACATCCTTGATCTCAGGCTCGGAGATCCCGATGTCACCATGCACGATGTACCTTCCATCGACAATGCTGGCACTATCCGAGAAATTACCGCGTTTATCGATAATGTCATTGAGATAGAGCTGTGCTATGAGATCGATTATCCCGGAACCGCAGATCCCTTTGGGTTCTACACCTCCGATGACGGTGAACTTGGCTACACCATTCTCGATCACGATACTATCGATGGCCCCGGGGCGGGCCATCATTCCAGATTTGAGATTGCCTCCTTCGAACGCGGGGCCTGCAGATGACGAACATACCATCATCATATCCTTGTTCCCAAGTGCCACCTCGCCATTGGTTCCGACATCGATCAGAAGACTTATTCCCTCGGATATGTCCATCCCCGCATATACGATGTCACTGGTGATGTCCCCTCCGACATATGCGGAGATACAGGGCATCGTAATGACTCTGGCACTTTCGGATACGTTCAACCCGCTATCCTTTCCGACCAAATCGGACGATATGATTACTGGCACATACGGTTCCTCCCTGATGGGGGTGGGATCCACGCCTGCGAAGAGGTGTTCCATGGTGGTGTTACCTGCGATGTATACGGATTCTATCACCCTATCGCTGGCACATTCTTCGATCATATCATTCATGGTCCTGAGGACCAACTCCCTGAGTTCCTGCGTACCTCCATCCGCAGCATGTTGGATCCTTGCAAGCACATCATCCCCAAGGATCTTCTGCCCATTGACATCAGAGGATGATGCGATGCATTCTCCGGTGGACATGTCGATGAAATCGGCAGCCACGGTGGTGGTACCAATGTCCACTGCAAGACCCAGACCTCCGGACATCGGGGAAAATTCACCTATGTCGGACTCCATGTAATCCACTGCGGCGATGACCTT
>JAFVZR010000141.1 GCA_017508065.1 Candidatus Methanomethylophilaceae archaeon | reverse complement strand
GTAGTACTGTCGAGGATATCGCTGCATGCAATGCCGAGATAGAGAAACTGCAGGCAGAATTGAAAAGGCTCGAAAGCATAAAGCCGGAGGATCTGCTGCCGAAGGAGAGAACCCCTTCGCAGACGTGCTCGGGTGCCACCTTCAGCTGTCCGCTGATATGATGGGACACCAGCTGCTTGAAGAAGGTCTCGTCCCGATCCATCATCAGATAATCAAATCGGATCCCAGACCTGACGAAGACCTTCTGACGCCCAATCTTCTCAGTTCGGACAACGTGGTCTTGGCATTGTCCTTCGGCGTATCCTCAAGGTCGATATGTCCCAGATACCTTCCGTCATATACGATGTGTATCGATGAACGTCCTTCTGGGTCATCGACATCGAATCCAAGGTCCGACATCAATCTGGAATTTCCGGCATACGCCATCGTGGATCCTATGACGCCGGACATACCCTTTCCGGGGATCTCCCTGATGTCCTCCGCTACAAGGTCGGAACCTCCGAACTCCTTGCATACCGCTTTTGCGAGAGGATGATTGGAGTTGCATTCCAATGCGGAGGATACCTTCTCGATGAGGTACCTCTCATCAGACACCACATCGACCACCGAGAACCTGCCTTCTGTCAGTGTACCGGTCTTGTCGAATGCCATGGTGTCCACGTGGGACAGCATCTCGAGGTAGTTCCCTCCCTTGATCAGGATGCCATGTGACGAGGCGCATCCGATACCGCTCATGATGGTCATAGGAATCGATATCACCAACGCACATGGGCACGACAGTACCAGGAAGGTCAATGCCCTGTATATCCAGTCCTTGGCATCCATGCCCAGAAGGATGGGGATCACGGCCACCAACAGTGCCAACAGACAGACGATTGGTGTATAGTACCTCGCGAAGCGTGTGATGAACCTCTCGCTCTTGGCCTTCTTATCCCCGGCATCCTGCATCATCTCCATTATGCGGGTTATTGTGGAGTCATGGAACGTGTCAGTGACACGAACGGATATTGTGCCAGAGATGTTGAGTGAACCGCTGAGCGCCTTGTATCCGGTATCCACGGTGACGGGTATCGACTCCCCGGTGAGGGCACTGGTATCGAGTTCAGTACTTCCTCTCACCACGATTCCGTCCAAGGGGATGAGCTCTCCAGGTCTGACGGAGATCACATCTCCGACCGACACGGATTCTGGGTCGACATCCTTGACCCCCATCAGGGTCTCGACATGTGCCACCTTAGGGGCCATGTCCAACAATCCCGAGATCCTCCTTCTGGAACTTCCCACAGCGTAATCCTCCAGGAGTTCACCGACGGAGAAGAACACCATCACGGCCGCAGCCTCGGTGTACTGACCTATCAACACCGCACCGACGGTGGCCACAGTCATAAGGAACGCCTCTCCGAAGACGTCGCCGTGCAGTATCCCTCTCAATGCGGATACTATGGTGTCCGCGCCTGCAAGTACGAACACCGCGATGAACACTATCGCTGACGTTTCATGACCGATGATGCCGAACAGTTCCAGTATGAACGTGATCAGGAACACTGTGGCACATCCAACGGTCCTAAGGAGGTTCCATCTGTCACTCTCCTCTCCCGACGGTTCGCCATCGAGGAGGAATCTGGTACCTGGCTCTATCCTGTCCGCGATATCCTGCACAATCCTCCTGACGTCCTTCGGTTCCATATCGGTCATCACCGACATCGTTCCGGCCGACATGTTCAGGGACACGGATTCCACTCCATCCATGTCCTGGACTGCCCTTTCTATCTTCGCTGCACAGCTGGCACAGTTCAATCCCTCTATCCTGAAACGTATCTTCATTCTATCAGGTGCTCGTACGCTTTCGATATGATGTCGTGAACATGGTCGTCACTGATCGAATAGATGATCTGCTTGCCTTCCCTTCTGGATTTGACGAGATCCCTGTCTTTCAGTATCCTCAGTTGATGCGATACGGCGGAAGGGCTCATATCCAGCGCTTCGCAGATGCAGTTCACGCATCTCTCGCCGGATTCGAGGAAGTACAGGATCCTGAGTCTTGTCGGATCCCCCAACGTTTTGAAGAATATGCCTAATTCTTCGAAGATACGGTCGTCGTCTATATTCATACATTTGAATAATTGTTCAAATGTATAAAGGTATCATATAGGGCCAGGATTTTCTATATGATTCACATACGGTCATCTATGCTCCTCAAGGCACAGTCGATCTCCAAAGCATTCGGTCCAGTGAAAGTACTCGAAGACGTCAGTCTCCAGATCAACAAGGGCGATCGCATAGGAATCGTGGGTGTCAATGGAGCCGGTAAGAGTACCTTCCTGAAGATCCTCATGGGTATCGAGAATGCCGATACCGGAGAGATCACCCGTAGGACCAACAAGATCGGGTACATGAAGCAGTTCGCGGAGGGATTCGAGAACGTGACCGTCCGCGAGGTCCTCAGGAGACCGTACGGCATGACGGAGGAGATCGTCCGTCGTATGAAGGAGATCGAGGACATCATGATGATGGGCGGCGACATCGACTGGAATGCCCTCGCCGAGGAGAACGCCCAACTCGAATCGCAGATGGCCAAGTTCGATATGGAGCTGGAGGACAATCTCAACAAGATCCTCGATCAGGTTGGGTTCCCCCGCGGTCAGATGGACCGTCAGATGTCATCCCTTTCCGGAGGCGAGAGGTCCAAGGTGATGATCGCCAGGTTGGCCGTCCAGACCGACGGTTGCGACCTGCTCATCATGGACGAGCCCACATCCCATCTGGACATCAGTACCGTCGAATGGATGGAGAGGAACATCCTCTCCGCCGGTTGTGCCGTCGTCGTCATAAGTCACGACAGGTACTTCCTCGACAGGATAACCCAAAGGATCATGGAGATCGAGAACGGAAAGTCCAGGGAGTACAAGGGCAACTACTCCGCCTTCGTCGAGAAGAAGAACATGGAGATCGAGAGGGCGATGAAGGAGTACGAGAGGTACGCCGACCAGAAGAAGAAACAGGAGGCCATCGCGAACCAGATGTTCCACGACTGTCGTCGTTATATGAGCGACTACAAGACCCGTCTCATGATGATCTCCAAGATCGAGGAGAAGGAGAGGCCTGAGGATAAGAAGGAAGTTACGATGAAGATCCAGGCCGCACACAAGGCCGGGAAGAACGTCATCATCGCCAACAACGTGTCCATCGATCTCGGCGGTAACACCATCCTCAGCGGGATCAACCTGGACATCCAGAAGGGGGACAAGATCGGTATCTTCGGAGCGAACGGTGCCGGAAAGACCACATTGGTCAACGCTCTGTTAGGGAAGATCCCCTCCAACGGTGAGCTGTGGCTCGCACCCGGTGCAAAGGTAGGTTACTATTCGCAGCATCACGAATCGTTGAACCTCGACCTGACCGCCGAGGAACAGATGTTGATGATCATCGGAAAGGATAGGAAGGCCGACGCACGCAAGATGTTGGCAAGGTTCCTCCTATCCGGCGAGACCGTCACCAACAAGATGTCCACCCTCTCCGGAGGACAGAGGGCGAAGGTAGCGCTCTGCCTCCTTCTGCATGAGCCGACCAACATGCTCGTCCTTGACGAACCTACCAACTATCTTGACATCGATACAAAACATGTCCTCGAGGGGGCATTGGCGGAATACGATGGTGTAGTTCTCACCATCACTCACGACAGGTACTTCCTCGACAACGTCTGTAACAAGGTGGCCGAGGTCGCCAACGGTAAGGTCACCGTCCATAACGGTAACTACACCGACCTGAAAGGCGAGCCTGTGATCGAGGTACAGGAGAAGGTGGAGTCGTACGTTGTCCTCGCACCGTTCACGAATTGGGTGAACAAGAAGAAGTATGCCAAGGGGGACAAGATCTCCATATCCGAATCGGAGTGGAAAGGGTTCGAGAACGCCTTCAATCAGGGCAAGCTCAAGAAGAGATCATGATGAACAGATATGTTCATCATTGACCATCATTATTAAAAGACAAGTGCCGATGGCAATACATTAAGGTGTTGTTATGGACTGGTTCAAATGGCTCATAAGGGCGATCCTTGCCGGAATGTGCATCTCCATCGGAGGTATCGTCTTTATCCAGACATGGGGCGGCAATCCGCAGTTGAAGTGGGTAGGGGCATTCCTCTTCTCGCTCGGTCTGTTCGCCGTCGTCACATACGGATTCAATCTCTATACCGGTAAGGTAGGTTACATATTACAGAACGATAGGATCTATCTGTTGGAGGTTCTGATCACCATCATCGGAAACTTCATAGGATGTCTGATCATGGGATATTTCTTCCAGTTCCCTCTTGCGGAAACGATGGTCCAGGGTAAGATCGATCTCTTCTTCGCGGATGGCGGAATCATAGATGCCATCGTGAAGGGAGTGATGTGCGGTGTCCTGATGTACATCGCAGTGGACGTCTACAAGTCCAAGGGCTCCTATCTCGGTGTGTTCATCTGTGTCCCTGTGTTCATCCTTGCTGGATTCGAGCACTCCATCGCGGACATGTTCTACATCTCGTCCGCAATGATGTGGAACATGGATACCTTCCTGTTCACCCTTGCCATCCTGTTCGGTAACCTCATCGGTTGCTGTCTGATCCCGGCGTACAGGTTGTTCGTGAACGGTGAGGAGAAAGCCTAGAACAATTTGGTCTGATAAGGTTTCTTTTTGACATCCCGGGGTTTTCCCGGGGTGTCCTTTCCCTTGAACGTATCGGCGGTGGAGAACCCTCCCATGGATTCCGGTGTCTTCCCGGACGGGAACGGTGCGGTGAACTCCGCCTTCTGTTTCTCCACGAACTCCTCGATCAGGGCCACGACCTCCTCGTCGCGTATGTTACCCGGGGTCCATTCCACGATTACACGTCCGTTGGATGCACGTGATCTGAGGTTGTTGTACCATTCCTGTGCATCGAACATCACGATATCTATCTCCGGATGGGAATCCGTCACACCGATGTAGGTGTTGTCCTCGTTGGGTTCCCAGGATTCCGGATCCTCGTAATCTTTCTCCTCGAGGAATCCTACCGCGAATACGATCTTCCTCAACTCGGGGGATGTGAGCTTACAGTAGAGCGATGCCTGGAGGACATAATGTTCGGGGACGGTGAACTCCCCGTTCTGGAACCAGGATTCGCGTTTCTCTAT
>JAFVZR010000013.1 GCA_017508065.1 Candidatus Methanomethylophilaceae archaeon | reverse complement strand
GGTAAGGCCGAAGCCTTACTCCTTCTTCTCTGCTGCGGGTGCCTTCTCCCAGACCTCGATGAACTCGATGGTGTCGACGGCGAAGGCCTCGCGCATGTCGTTGACGATCCTGAACTTGGTCATCATCCAGTTCTGGTTGAACTTGACGATGTCAGGGGTGTAGATGGAGACCTTGTTCTCGGAGAACTCGAACTTGAATCCCTCGTTGGATCCGAAGTCCATCTGTGCGATCGCCATTGCCTTGTCCTCGTTGGACTCCATGACCTCGGTGACGGTGAAGGTGTACTTGAGGTCCTTTCCAGCGAGCTTGTTGTTGAAGTCGACCTTGACACGGCCTGCTCCGACGGTGGTGATGACTCCGGTCCTGTCTCCGAGCTTGACCTCGAGTCCGGGAACGGGGCGGATCTCCTGCTTGTAGAAGTCCTTGACGGTGAAGGTCTCGATGAGCTTGGGGTCCTTCTCTCCTGCTGCCTGCTGGCAGGGGACCTCGATGGTGACCTCCTTTCCGACCTCTGCTGCTGCGATGGCGTCGTCGAGTGCCTTGAAGAACCTTCCGGATCCGACGATGTAGGGCATGGGTGCGTAGGAGTACTTCTCGTTGAAGATTCCTGCTTCCTTTGCCTTGTCCTCATAGGTGGTGTCGAAAACGACGTCGGAACCGATGATGCTAGCGTTGTAGTTCATGCGAACAATGTCGCCCTTCTTGAGATTTGCCATACGCTGGCATTAGGAGAGTTGTTTATAAACATATCGCGCGCAGTAGAATCAGAACCGTCTGCACGTCCTCGAAAGGAAGGATGAAGGGTCGGGTGCTGGCACAGAAGAATGTGCCATCGCACCCATGGTCATTTCAAATGACCTCTGTCACCGCACCTGCGATGACCCCGGCCTTGATCTCGGATTCGGGTACGGTGACACGTACCTTTCCGCCGATGGCCTTCAGGAAGTCCATCTGTGTATGACGGGGATCGAACTCAAGGAGAACGATTCTGTCATCCACACGTTCCAGGATGGAACCCTTTCCCTTACCGAACCTGATGACCCAGTCGGTGAAGATATCGTCGGATGTGTCCTCCTCGAACCCCATGTTGCAATCCTCGTAGATCGTATCGGGCTCCTGTGTGGAGAGGATGGGATGTACCTCGATACCGTCCGTTATGTCGGCGAAGAAGTACAGGTATCCCTCGGCGGGCAACAATCCTTCGGTATCGTATCCGTCAAGGTCTGCAAGATTGATCTGGCACATGAAGATGTCATCCTCCGGCCAAGGTTCCTTGTCGGCCCACTTCTCGGGAACCACCGGATCGCCGAAGAACCTGGATCCCTCGTATTCGGCCTCGCCCCTGTCACATATCTCGAAATTGATCATATCAAAGCCTCTCCGCACGTTCCTTGGCATCCTTCATACCCATCTCCGCCGCCTTGAGGTAGAGTTCCTTGGCCTTGGAAAGGTCCTTCTCGACACCGATACCGCCCTCGTACATAGCAGCGAGGTTGAATGTGCACAGTTCGGATCCGGCGTCGCTTCCGCGCGAATACCACTTGACGGCCTCGGATTCCTTCCTACCAGTACCGATACCGTGCTGAAGCATGTATCCCACGTTGCACATCGCGAGCATGTTGTCCTGGTTTGCGGACAATGCGAACCACTTGAATGCCTCGCTCTCGTCCTTCTCCACTCCGACTCCGTTCAGATAGGCGTCACCGACGTTGAACTGTCCCACGTCGTTCCCCTGGTTGGCCGCCATGAGATAGAGCTCGAACGCCTTCTCGCTGTCCTGAGTCAATCCTACACCGTTGTCGTACATGAATCCCAACGCACACTGTGCCCTGGCACTTCCGCCCTTAGCGGCGACGGAATACCATTTGACGGCCCTCTTGATGTCCTTATCGACACCCTCACCGTCCTCGTATATCGCTCCGAGAGCGTACTGTGCCTCGGGGTGTCCCCTCTCGGCGGCACGACAGTACCATTCGATAGCTTCCAAGGGATTGACGGTCTTTCCGTTCATTCCGTGCTGCGTGAACACACCCATGTAGTACATAGCATCGGGATTTCCGCGAAGACCGGCCTCCTCGTAGCACCTCATCGCCTCGGGCACATCCGCTTCGCATGAGATGCCCTCCTCGAGGAACATCGCCCTCATGAACAATGCACCGGGATGGTTCCTCTCCGCCGCCTTTGTGTACAGGTCCAACGCCCTCTCCAGGTCCTGCTTGACACCGTCACCGTACTCATGCAACATACCCAGACAGTACTGTGCCTCGGGATCGTCCTTGAGGACGGCCTTGTTGAACCATTTGGCCGCCTCCTCGGTGTTCTGATCCACATGATTACCCTGCATGTACAGTATGCCCAATTCCACGGTAGCCTGTACATCGCCCTGATTCGCGGCGTTCCTGAGCATCCTGAGACCCTCGGCCTTCTCGCGACCTTCGCCTGCGATCATCGTTCTGGCTCTTTCGATGTCCATCATTTCAGCCCCGCATACTTCAAGAGACTGTAGACCTCGTTCTTGGTGGCCTGTCTCCATTTACCCTCAGGTATGTCCCCGAGATTGATGTCTAGGATACGTACCCTCTTCAGATCCGTCACGACATAATCGAAATGCTCGCACATGCGCCTGATCTGACGGTTCAACCCTTCAGTGATGACTATCCTGAAACGGTACTTGCTGAGCTTCTCGGTCACACAGGGTTTCGTCCTGGTTCCCAGGATGGGCACCCCCGCGGACATACCGTCGAGGAACTTCTGAGTGACGGGTCTGTGCACGGTGACTATGTACTCCTTCTCGTGATCGTACCTGGACCTCATGATCCCGTTGACGAGGTCCCCTCTATTGGTGAGGATGAGCAATCCCCTGGAATCCTTGTCCAAACGACCTACGGGGTACACCCTCCTCTTGTAGTTGACGAACTTCACCACATTGTCCTTCTCGTCCTCTGCGGTGGTACAGACGATACCGACGGGCTTGTTGAGGAGCAGCACGATGGTCTTTCCGTCATCCTTGATGCTCTTTCCGTCCACACGGACCTCCTGTGTCGGTGTGACCTTGGTACCGGTGACCGCAGTCTCCCCGTCCACGGTGACCCTTCCCTGGGCGACCATCTCGTCGGCCTGCCTCCTGGAACATACACCACAATCCGCCAGATACTTGTTGATACGTATCGGTTCCCCGTCTGCCATGAACTTACCATCCTTGCACGCGATTAATAGTCTTCGGTGAATCCCGGATAGGATATCCTTCCCTTTCCATCCGTTACGTCCACCCTGATGCTGGCACCGTTGATCAATGTCATACGTGGGGCCTTGTGTCCCACGTCCGCATCGAACACGATCGGTACATGAAGGTCCGACAGGACGCTGCGCACAGCATCCTCGTAATCGTCACCGTCGTAGAACATCGGCCTTCCGAACACGAATCCGGACACGTATTCGAACCAACCGTTGTCCAACATCGACCTCAGATCCCTGATCTCGGTCTCACGGTCGCCTGCGAAGCGTTCCATGTACCAGACGATACCTTCATCCCGGTAACGTTCCGCGAAGTCCCTCACCCTGTCCCTGGAGGTACCGACCATGAGTGCCAGCTTATCGAGGCAACCGCCCAATGCGATACCGGTGAAGGACACGTCCTCCTCAGATTTCCAGAACACGGGGAGGTCCCCGTTAATGGGTTCCAGACCGGTGACCCTGTCCTTGAACATGTCCTCATAGGTATCGAAGGACACCTGTTCGGACCTTCTGCCTTCGATGAACTCCATGTTCTCCGTGATACTACGATGCCAGGGTTCCATACCAAAGTCACCGAAGTTCCCGCAATAGACGCTCATGATATCGAACACGGTCGTTATCCCCATGAGGATGTCCGTGTTGTCCGAATAGCCCTGCACCCACTTCGGATCGTCAGAGATCGATGACAGGTCCGTGAACTCGAAGATCTCGTTCAGGAAGTCCCCGCCCTTGGCGGATACCACATATCTGACATCGGGATCCGAAAGAACGGAATCCAGTTCCTTCGCCCTCTGTTCTGCGGGAGAGCTCCTGTCCCCGTCGATGTCGGAGAACACGTTAGGGGTGAACCTCACGGAATATCCTCTCTTCTCGAGGTTGGACCTCGCATTGTTGAAACGTATGACGTCCACGGGTTCGGACACGCCTGCGGACGGTGCCGTGACGGCGATGGTGTCGCCTGCGGACAGGAACTTCGGTCTTATCATGTGTCGAGAATATGTATAACGGAAAAATAAAGGGAGGGGGTGACCCCCTCGTTTATCAGTCCCTCATGATGTGCATCAGGGATGTGACCAGGAGTGCGACGATGACGACGAACGCAAGACCCATGGTCACATAGAACACATCGTTGAAGTACACACCGATCATCGCGATGAGGGTCGCTGCCGCGATACCGCTCTGTACCGCATTCTTGGAACCCTTCTCGACGTTGAACATCGCGACACAGGAGAGACCGAGCAGTGCGAGTGCGATACCCCATACCAAGGATGTGGATGCGAATATCGCCGCTACGACACCGAACGCACCTGCGACCATGAAGAGTCCGGAGAACTTGGTGGTACCGGACATGCGGTTGGTGGCGCAGATTCCTGCCAATAACAGGAACAGTGCCGCTGCGACCATAGCGAGAGTGGCTGCGGTTCCTGCGTTTCCGGATGCGTTGATCAGGTCGATGAACGACAACGTCTCGAATGCGGGCTTGCCCATGGCGATCCAGGGGATGAACACGGCGAGCGCCATCGCGATGACGGCGACCAGCATGAACATTCCTGTCCTGAAGTGGGTACAGAACCTGTATCCGGTGTCGCATGCGAGGTAATCGTCGATCTCATCGAGGGAACCGTCGTCCTTGGCCTCGGCGAGGAGGTCGGTGAGGTGCTGACCGTCCCTGGAGAGCCACTTGGGTCCGACCCAGTTCCACTTGCCCATGAGGTGCATGAGTGCGGGAACGACATAGGTACGGATGACGAGCGCATCGACGGCGATTGCGAAGCACAGTGCGAATCCGACCTCCTGGAGCATCGGGGACGTGGACAGCATCATGGTACCGAACGCACTGGCCATGATGATTCCGCAGATGGTGATGATCGAACCGGACTTGACGATGGCTTCCTTGATAGCCTTGTCATTCGACATTCCCTTGGTGACGTTCTCCCTGATACGGGTGGTCAGAAGGATATCGTAGTCCATTCCGAGACCGAGACAGATGACGAACAGGATGATCGGCATGATGAAGGTCACGGGAACACCGATGATGTTCTCGAACACGATGAAGGTCAGACCGAGGGTCCAGATGACACTCATGATGATGGTCACCAGTGAACGGATCGGAGTGAAGTAGGACTTCATCACGAAGAACAACAGGAGTGCGATCAGGATGATGACAAGGACCTCGATGATCTTGAAGTCCTTGTTGATGGACTCGGACATGTCATCGATGACCGCAACGGTTCCTGTCACATAGAATGCTGCGAAGTAATCGTCTCCGCCATCATCCATGAACTTCTGAACGACCTCTCTCACGTTCTGGATGGTCTCCATGGACTCGTTGGACATGGGCTCGTCCTTGACGACCACGTTCATCTTGAGGTACTGGACATCCTCATAGAACTCGGATACAGTTCCGAGTCCGGTGTTGAAGATGTAGTTGACCGCTCCGAACACCATGGTGTCATCGATCAGACCCTGTTCCTTGAGACTCAACAGCTTTACGATGTTCTTGGAGATCTCCTCGGGGAACTGTGTGGCAAAGAGCATAAGGATCTCGTCGGGAGTGACGACTCCGCCGGTGAGTCTGCTGAGCTCGTTCATCAGGAGTTCGCTGTCGACCGCACCTATGGTGTACGCGATGTTTCCGCCCTCCTTACCGAGGAACATGTTCTCCAGACTCTTGTCGGAGTTCCATATGTCCAACATCAGCATGACGGACAGTTCGGAGTACTTCTCCCCTTCACTTGTCCAATACATCTGTGGAACAGGCAATCCGTTCGCCTGATACTCGAAGTCGTAGAGCTCATCGTCTCCGTCGACCTGGAGAAGAACGTAGGTGGGCATGACGAGACCGCCGTAGGCGTTCTCGGTGATGACTTCCACACCGGTCTTTGCCTCGCTCTCGGGCATGGTACTGATCATGTCGTACGAACCGGTGTTGTTCAGTGCTACATATCCCAAAGGCAGGGTGATGAGGATGGCTGCGATGACAATGGGGACGGCGTACTTGGTCGCATGCTCTGCGGAGGACCTGAAGTATCTGTGACCGAACCTAACGATCGCACCGTACCAGCTGTTCATGGTCTTTCCCTTGGGATCGAGCTTCAGTGCCTTGTTGGGATAGAATATCTTGTCGCCGACGACGGCGATGATCGCGGGGATGAGCGTGAGTGCCGCGAGGAGTGCGAAGACGATACCTGCTGCAAGGACGATTCCCATAGTCTTGATCATGGCGAAGGAACAGAGGGACATGGCACCGAATCCGATGATGACCGAGATTCCGGATGTGGTGATGGACTCACCGGCCCAGACGATGGCCTCACGGAGTGCCTCGCTGTGGTCCCTGCCCGCGACACGTTCCTCCCTGTACCTGGACAGGATGAAGATACAGTAGTCGCAACCGGCTCCCAACATCGCGATCAGGACCAATGTGCTCGTCATGTAGTAGATTCCCATGAGCTGGGAGAGTCCGTAGATGACGGCGAGGGTCATCGCGTACGCGAATCCGATGACACAGGGGGGAGTCGCTGCGGAGACAAAGGACCTGAAGAACAGACCGATCAGGATCAGGACAAGGAGGATGGAGAAGGGGTCGATCCTCTTGACATCGGTCATCGCACCGTCCTCGGTGTCGAAGTTGATCGCGGAGGAACCGGTGACGTAGGTCGTGTAATCCATTCCGGTCGCGTCCTTTGCGTCATCGACAAGCTCCCTGATGGCAGGGATCTGCTTGTTCACGTTCACATCCGCAGTGAATGTGAGTGCTATCATCTCGATACCGGATCCAGAAGAGTTCTTGCTGTAGAATCCGGCATCCATTATGCTGACGAAACCTTTGTCGTATTCGTCGGACAATGAATTGTTCAACTCATCTACAAAATTGGATATTCCGTTCTTGATGGTCGTATCGTTCGCGGGGTTGGTGGGGACCTCGACGACGATGATCGGATCCATTCCTGTGGAACCTGAGTCGAAGTAATTGGTGTCTGCAAGGATATACATACCCTGGACGGACTCTGAATCGTCCCCAACCATGGCAGTCATGTCATACTGGAGCACACCAGGCTGTGTCATGGTCATGACACCGAGCGGTAGTGCCAACAGGAGGACGACGACCCAAGTGAGGATCACCCTCTTAGGGTGTTTCTCGATCAGATCCGCCAATTTCGAATAGAGATTGGCCATGTTTGACGCATTGTCCTTCTCTATATAATAAACCTTTGAGCGCGCTCAAATAAACGTAATTATCATCGACAAACCGATACCGTTTGTAGCCTTGGACCACCATTAATCATAATATTTTTTGAACATGCTCAAAATTATATACTGACATCTGATTGTTGTCGACGTGATCAGAAAGAGGAAGGATGCCGCGTCCAAACCGTCGAAGGACAGTGCCAGCTCCCGTAAGGAGAAGAAGGAGCTGATGCGCGATGACGTTGCACGCACGGCGTTCGAACTCTTCATGGAACAGGGTTACGAAAGGACCACCATGAGACAGATCGCGTACCGCGCGAAGATCCTCAACGGCAGCCTCTACAACCTGTATCCCAGCAAGGACGACATATTCGACTACATCTTCATGAAGACCGTGGAGAAGAGGCACAACAAATGCATGGGCCTCATTGATGAGGAGAAGGACTACCTCTTCGCACTGGCACTTCCGATCGCATTGGAACTCTACATAGGCAAGAACGAACCGAAGATCGGTGAACTGATGCATGAGGCGTACTCGAACTGGGACACGTTCAACAAGATCGTCGACCTGGACATCGGATGGATCGTACATGTGTCGGAGAAGTTTGGAATCCCTCTCGACCAAGGACATCTGAAACAGATCGTCATAGCCATCGACGGAGGGTTCGGCAAGATAATCGACAGGTACGTCTTCGAGCACGAGGGTGACGTCCAGGAGGACCTGCGCACCCTCATGATCCTCCTCTTCACCCTCCTGAATCTACCGCTCCACAGCATCGACCAACTTACCCAGAGGTTCATGGACCTGTTCCTCTCCGGGGAAACGTCGAGCGAGATGGGACTCTGGTAGGGCGAGTGGTCTCCCCACCAACCTTATTTTTATTAAGAGAGCGATTCGCCCGTTAGGTGAAAATCAATGGTTGACCAGAAGGCAATCGAAGCAGCGAAGGAGAAGTTCGGAATTCTCCTCGAGAAGCAGCTCAACAGAGTGGAGAAGCTCAAGGAAGAGGGAGCGCCCGTCGACTACTCCAAGCTCGACAAGCTCATCGTCGGAGTTTGCGGAGGAGACGGAATCGGTCCGTACATCTGCGCATCCGCTCAGAAGGTCATGGAGTTCCTCCTCGAGGACAAGCTCAAGGCAGGAAAGGCGGAGATCAGGATCATCGACGGACTCACCATCGAGAGACGTGTCGAGGTCATGAAGGCCATCCCCGACGACACCCTTGAAGAGCTCAAGAAGTGTCATGTCATCCTCAAGGGACCCACCACCACCCCCGCGAAGGGAGACCCCTGGCCCAACATCGAGTCCGCCAACGTCGCGATGAGGAAGGAACTCGACCTCTTCGCCAACGTCAGACCCGTTTCCGTTCCCGAACTCGGAATCGACTGGACATTCTACAGGGAGAACACCGAGGGATCCTACGCACTCGGAAGCGACGGATTCTTCGTCACCGACGACCTCGCCATGGACTTCTGCGTCGCGACCCTCCAGGGAACCGAGAGGATCATCCGCGCAGGATTCGAGAACGCGAAGAACACCGGAAAGAACTACGTCTCCATCATCGTCAAGGCCAACATCATCAAGACCACCGACGGACTCTTCGTCGACCTTGCTGACAAGATCGCCAAGGACTACCCCGAGGTCAAGCACGACGTCTGGTTCGTGGACATCACCACCGCCAAACTCATCGACCCCGCCAGAAGGTCCGCCTTCAAGGTCTTCGTCCTGCCCAACCTGTACGGTGACATCATCACCGACGAGGCAGCACAGATCCAGGGAGGAGTCGGAACCGCAGGATCCGCCAACATCGGAACCAAGTACGCGATGTTCGAGGCCATCCACGGATCCGCACCCAGGATGGTCACCGAAGGACGCGCACAGTACGCTGACCCCTGCTCCATGATCAAGGCCGTCGCAATGATGATGGACCACATCGGAGAGGCCGAGAAAGCCAAGAAGCTCAACATGGCCCTCGACGTCTGCTGTCAGTTCGAGAAGAAGCTGGTCATGACCGGAAGGGACACCGGTGCCACCGGAGACGAGTTCGCCGAGTACATCATGGAGACCATCCAGAGACCCGACCTCGAACAGGTATGGCAGGGTTACATCGACGCTGCCATCGCAGCGAACAAGAACTGAGCGGTTACACATGCTGCTCAGAGCAGAATCCCTCACGAAATCCTTCGGTCCTGTGAAGGTGCTCACCAAGGCCGACCTCCAGATCAACAAGGGCGACAGTATCGGCCTGATCGGGGTAAACGGTGCCGGTAAGAGCACCTTCCTCAAGATCCTCTTAGGGGAGGACCGTTGCGACACGGGTGAACTGATAGTCAACACCCAAAGGATCGGCTACCTTCCGCAATTCCCGGAGGATGCCAAAGGTCTGACCGTGAGGGATGTTCTCGGCCGTCCGTACGGACACATCGAGAACATCAAACGCAGGATGAGGGAGCTCGATGACATCATGGCATCGGGAAGGGACGATATCGATTGGAACACCGTCACCACCGAATATGCCAGGTTGGAGAGCCAACTCTCCAAGAACGCCAGCGACGACGAGAGGATGCAGATCTCCGCTCTGGAGACCGTCGGACTCTCCCAGGACATAATGGACAGGGAGATGGACACATTGAGCGGTGGGGAGAGGACCAAGGTCATGCTCTCCAGGATCGTCGTCCAGGCCGAGGACTGCGACCTACTGTTCCTCGACGAGCCCACCAGCCACCTAGACATCGATACCGTCGAGTGGCTGGAAGACTTCCTTTTGGATTCACACACAGCCTGCGTGGTGATCAGCCACGACAGGTACTTCCTCGACAAGATGGCCACCCGTACCGTGGAGATCTCCAACGGTAAGACCAGGGAATACAAGGGCAACTATTCCGCATTCATAATGAAGAAGATGCTGGACCTGGACCGTATGCAGAAGGAGTACGACAAGTACGTCGCCCAGAAGAAGAAACAGGAGGAGATCGCGGAGAAGCTCCATCACGACCAATGGTTCCTGACCACACACAAGACGCGTCAGAAGCTCATTGAGAAGATGGAGGAGAAGGAGGCTCCCGAAAAGAACAAGGAGATCACCGTCAGGATCCAATCCGCACCCAAGTCCGGAAAGAACGTCATCACCGCCAAGGGGCTGTCCGTCTCGTTGGGCGGAAGGACCATCCTCTCGGACATAGACATAGATATCCACAAGGGGGGGAAGATCGGAATATTCGGTGCCAACGGTGAGGGTAAGAGCACCCTGATCAAGGCACTGATCGGCGAGATCCCCTCCGAAGGGGACCTTTGGATCGCACCCGGTGCGAAGATCGGATACTTCTGTCAGAACCATGAGAACCTCGACCTGAACCTCACACCCGAGGAACAGATCCTACAGGTGATCGGAAAGGACAGACGTGCCGAAGCGAGGAAACTCCTTGCCAGGATGCTGCTCTTCGACGATGAGGTCGACAAGCAGATGAGGTACCTCTCCGGAGGAGAAAGGGTCAGGGTGTCCCTGACGCTCCTGTTGCTCCAGGAGACCAACGTGCTCGTCCTCGACGAGCCCACCAACTATCTGGACATCCCTGCGAGGCACGCTTTGGAGGAGGCCCTCAACGAATACAACGGTACGATCCTGACCGTCACACACGACAGATACTTCCTCGACACCGTGTGCAACAAGGTCTGCGAGGTCAGGGACGGTCATATAAAACTGACTACTGGCACATACTCCGCTACCAAGGGTAGACCAAATACGACGGAGATCGTCATGGATGCCGATGAGTACCGTGTGATCTCACCGTTCACGAATTGGGCGCTGGGTAAGAAGTTCGCCAAGGGCGACCGCGTCCTCGTTGCACCGACAGAGATGAAGAACTACGAATGGGCCATCAGCCAAGGTAAACTCAAGAAGACCGGTGGTCGTCAGAGGAAGAAGATCGCGATCGAGAAACCCACTGACGAGAAGTGAAACAACAATACCCGCCGTCATGGCGGGCATCTTTCTTCCATCCACTCCGACCGAGTCAAGGGCCCAGCATCGTGATCGGTACGACATATACACCATCCGGGCGCATGTATGCCGATGATGACATCCCACAAATCACACAGAGGAATTCAGGCGGAACAGCATTATCGGATTCTTCGAAGATGTGTTTCATTTTCAGAAGTTCTTTCGCTGCATCATCGATCTGATTGGTTCCAAGTTTGATTTCGAATGCACCCCACCTATTACCGATTTTTACTATGGCATCAATTTCATTACCATTGCCATCACGATAATGTCTTAATTCTCCATCAATTACTGAGGAGTACACATCAAGATCTCTCTCACACAATGCCTCAAACATGAAACCATAGGTACTGAGATCTGATTTACAGGCCTCCATATCCATTCCCAATTTTGGTTTACTGTTTTTCCCAATTTTGGTTTACTGTTTTTCCCAATTTTGGTTTACTGTTTTTCCCAATTTTGGTTTACTGTTTTTCCCAATTTTGGTTTACTGTTTTTCCCAGTTTTGGTTTAATTTTTACGAAAAAATATAGATTTCAAACTGAAATCACATAGAAACCAGTCAAATAAAGATAGAAATTAATCCGACGTCCACCATCATAGAGCGGACGTCGGCATATGTTTTTAATCACTCACGATCGTCCATCGGGATGTAGTCCCTCTCCTCCATGACACTATGGTATGCAGGACGGATGATCTTTCCGGAGTTGACGAGCTCCTCGATACGGTGTGCGCTCCATCCTACGACCCTTGCGATGGCGAAGAGGGGGGTGAACAGCTCCGGCGGGATTCCCAACATGTTGTAGACGAATCCACTGTAGAAGTCCACGTTGGCACTGACACCGGTAAACGCGTGCCTCCTGGCACATATGAGCTCCGGGGACATCTCCTCGATATCCTTGTAAAGCTGGAGGTCCCTTTCGCGGTGCTTCTCCACGGCAAGCTTCTCGACAAGTCTCTTGAAGGCCTTCGCTCTGGGATCGGAGATGGAGTAGACCGCATGTCCCATTCCGTAGATGAGACCCTGCTTGTCGAACGCCTCCTTGTCAAGGATCTTGATGAGGTACTCCTCGAGGGCCTTCTTGTCAGTGGTGTCAGGGACATGCTCCTTGATGTCCGCGATCATCTCCATCACCTTGATGTTGGCTCCGCCGTGCTTAGGACCCTTGAGCGATGAGAGTGCCGCTGCGATCACGGAGTATGTATCGGAACCGGTGGATGTGACCACCCTTGTGGTGAATGTGGAGTTGTTTCCTCCTCCATGCTCCATGTGGAGCATGAGAGCGACATCAAGGACCCTGGCCTCGAGATCGGTGTACTGCCCGTCAGGCCTCAGCATCTTGAGGATGTTCTCCGCAGTGGAGAGATTCGGATCCGGCCTGTGGATGAAAAGACTGTCATTACAGTCGTAGTAGACGTACGCCTGATAACCGTAGACGGCCAACATGGGGAATACGCTGATAAGATAGATGCACTGTCTGAGAACGTTTTCGATGGAGAGGTCTGAAAGGTTCTTGTCATATGCGGACAGTGTGAGGACACTCTTGGTGATGGAGTTCATGATGTCCCTGTTGTGTGCCTTGAGGATGACATCCCTGACGAACGTCACCGGAAGGACACTGTTCTGGTTCATCATCTGCTTGAATTCCTCGAGTTGCTCCATGTTGGGAAGGTCTCCGAAGAGAAGGAGATACGCTGCCTCCTCGAATCCTCCGATGTGGAAGTTGGCACCCTCGATAAGCTTTACGATATCGATTCCTCTGAACCAAAGACGGCCCTCGATGGGTACCCTGACACCATCGATATTGTCGAATCCATCAACTCTGGAGATGTTGGTGAGTCCGGTAAGGACACCTTTTCCGTTGCTGTCACGGAGTCCTCTCTTAACGTCGTATTTCTTATAGAGATCAAGGGGAATGAAGTCCCTGTTCTTGCAGATCTCGCCTCTCTCTTTGATGAACTTGGTTTCGTCGATATTGTTTTTCATCTCAGCCTCTCCAGTGGTCGGGATTTCTAAGTTATATTAGTAATAAGGTATGGGATTGTCTTATTGTTTTTATAACTTGTCAGACACAAACAAAATGATATCTATGTAACGAACAGATTTCGTAGAATAATATGGAAATATTTACGAATATCGTCTATAGACTAACGTTTTTTGCAGTAGTCAGCAGATGGTCGACGAAGTACGCAACACAATTTAAAAAAGATAGTTTGAGGTATGCTGGCACTATGCCAGGCGATACCTCAGAATCGCACCGAGTCCACCCAACGAGGCCAACTGTTTGCCTCCGTCGTGTTGGGCCGAAACGATGATGACGTTGCCTTTCTGCACCTCGACGGTACGTACTATGGTGTCCAAATCCTCCTCGCGAAGTTTGGAATCGAGGATCAACAGGGTCTCGACGGCACCTGCATCGGCCGCATCCCTCACCTGTTGGTTTCCGTATGTGGCGAGACCGTCCTTTCCGATGTGCTCCATCAGCTTCTCAACTGCCTCCATCTCCACACCTACCCTTGAATCCCTCAGGAGGTCGGCGCCCATACCCTTCTTCATGAGCTCGTTCACACCCTGCATACCGCTCTGTCCGGTGTGGTAGACGAACATGGAAGTGAAAAGACCCAGAGGTTTGACACTGTCCGCGAATCTCTCCTTCTCGAATCCGGGACCCAGCAACACCAGGGGCATGTTGGGCTCTGCCAGGGTCTTGAGCTTGGAGATTATCTCACCGTGGTAGTCCTGCCCTTTCGAATCATCCTGGTACTGCTTACCGGCCCTCTGTGAACGGACGCAGGCTATCTCCTTCAGTCCGAACTGTCTTAGCACAGCGATGGTGGCATCGTCCTGATCCATGGCCACGAAGATCATCCTGGGCTTGTTGGTATCCGCGACGGCACGCTTCAACCTCTCGATCTGGGTCTCCTTCCAGTGCTTCTTTCCAATGGTGACCCTCTCACCGACCTCCATCATCAGGGAATGATGCTGTCCGATGTCCTGAGGGCCCTCCTCGATGACCCCAAGGATCCTTAATCTGAGGTCCTCCTCCGAGAATTCGATCTTCTCGGCCCTGATACCCAACGTCATCCTGCGTTTCTCTGTGCGCTGATCCGCCACCGCGTTCCTCGCCTTCTCATCCCTGCGCATGGTGGATGCGGTAACAAGGTCCCCTATCTCGACGATGTTGTACAGGTGCCACAGGTCATCATCGCTCTCCAACTGGATGGTGACCCCTTTCTCGCTCTGCGAGTACCTCATGATACCCGCAACGGCTACCACATTATTAACCATCTGCCACGGCGACATTTCTATATTCTATATAGAGAAAATAACGCGACGCGCGTTATGTCCATTATCCGACAACTCAGAATATCGGCTGTCTTAATTTTGAGGTAGGGATTAAATAGAAAATGCCAATGTAATAATCCCGATGGCAACTAATTATCTTGTTCTTGAGGACGGAACGGTTCTCGAGGGAGTGGCCTTCGGATATGAGAAGGCAGTCTCTGGAGAAGTCGTTTTCACAACCGCCATGGGTGGATACCAGGAGAATATCACTGACCCCTCCAACTGTGGCCAGATACTCGTTTCTACCTACCCTCTCATGGGAGACTACGGGATCACGGATTCCGCCAACCAATCCGACAACGTTTGGATCGCCGGCCTGGTAGTCAAGGAATATTGTGATGAACCATCCCCCATGTACAACGGAAGGAAGATCGACGATTTCCTCAAGGAGCACAAGATCCCCGGAATCTCCGGGATCGATACCCGTGAGATCACGCTCAAGACCCGTGATAACGGAACCATGAAGGGAGCGATCGTCTACGACAAGGCGAACATCGATGCGGTCATCGAAGACCTCAAAAAGATGCCTGAATACCCCGTTGAGAACCTCGTCTCCAAGGTATCGTGCAAGACCGCCTACTCCGTGGACAACGGAAAGGACCTCACCGTCGGAGTCATCGATTGCGGACTCATGAACGGAATAAAGAAGTCCCTCTCCGAGAGGTACAACCTCAAGGTGTTCCCGTACGACACCGCCGCACAGACCATCCTCGACGCAGGTGTGGACGGAGTGGTCGTCACCAACGGACCCGGAAACCCCGCTCACCCCGAGATCATGGACACTGTCGTCAAGACGGTCAAGGAGCTCTCGTCCAAAACCGCCATCGTTGGACTCGGACTCGGAAACCAGATCGTCGCACTCGCTCTCGGCGGAAAGACCAGCAAACTGAAGTACGGACACCGCGGAACCAGTCAGCCCGTACGTTGCGGAACCAGGATCTACATCACCACTCAGAACCACGGATATGCCATCGACGAGGCATCCCTCGAGGGAACCGGCCTCGTTGCCGACCAGATCAACATCAACGACAAGTCAGTCGAAGGTACCAGGCACAAGGACCTGCCCATCATCACCTGCCAGTACGTGCCCGGAGAATCCTCCGACACAGCGTTCGTTTACGAAGATTTCACCAAGATGATGGAGGCGAGGAAATGAGAAAGGAATTCAAGAAGCTAATGGTCATCGGATCCGGCCCGATCGTCATCGGACAGGCAGCGGAGTTCGACTTCTCCGGATCACAGGCCTGTAAATCACTCAGGGAAGAGGGTTACAAGACCGTCCTCGTCAACTCCAACCCCGCAACCATCCAGACCGACCTCGACATGGCCGATGCAGTCTACATCGAGCCCATGACCGCCGATATCGTCGCCAAGATCATCGAGAAGGAGGGCGTCGACGGAATCATGGCCGGAATGGGGGGTCAGACCGCACTCAACATCTGTTCCGAACTCGCAGAGAACGGAACCCTCGACAGACTCGGGGTCACCCTCCTCGGAACCCAGCCCGAAGCCATCGCCAAGTCCGAGGACAGGGAACTGTTCAAGGAGACCATGGAGGCCATCGGCGAACCCGTTCCGCTCAGCAGGACCTGTACATCCATCGAGGAGGCCCTCGAAGCAGTGGAATATATCGGAAGGTACCCCGTCCTCGTCAGACCCGCGTACACCCTCGGAGGTACCGGAGGAGGAATCGCATACAACGAGGAGGAACTCAGGGACATCTGTGGAAGGGGTCTCGCATACTCCCGTATCCATCAGGTCCTCATCGAGGAGAGCGTCCTCGGATGGAAGGAGTACGAGTACGAGGTCATGAGGGACCACAACGACAACTGCATCATCATCTGTAACATGGAGAACCTCGACGCGATGGGTATCCACACCGGAGAGAGTATCGTCTGTGCTCCCTGTCTCACCCTGTCCGCAGAGGACCACCAGAGGCTCAAGACCGCCTCCCTCAAGGTCATCCGTGCCCTCGAGATCGAGGGAGGATGCAACGTCCAGTTCGCTTTCAACCCCGAGAACGGCGACTACAGGCTCATCGAGGTCAACCCCCGTGTGTCCAGATCGTCCGCACTGGCATCCAAGGCCACGGGATACCCCATCGCACGTGTCTCCGCGAAGATCGCGGTCGGATACAACCTCGACGAGATCCCCAACAAGGTCACCGGCACCACTTCCGCCGCATTCGAACCCGCCATCGACTACGTGGTCATGAAGATCCCCAGATGGCCCTTCGACAAGTTCCGTACCGTCGACAGACACCTCGGAACCCAGATGAAGTCCACCGGAGAGACCATGGCCATCGGACGCAGCTTCGAAGAGGCCATCCTCAAGGGAATCAGGTCCCTGGAGATCGGAGTCAACCACCTCGACAGGATGGATGCTTCCGACGAGGAGATCGAGGACGAGCTCATCCACGCCACCGACAGGCGCATGTTCGCCATCGCCGAGGCACTCAGAAGAGGATGGGGAGTCGAGAAGGTCTCCAAGCTCGCACAGTGGGACCCGTTCTTCACCACCAAGATCGACAACATCGTGAAGATGGAGCAGAGGCTCGCCAACGAGAAGATGACTCCTGAGCTCATGAAGGAAGCGAAGGACATGGGATTCGCCGACGCCGTCATCGCCAAGTTCACCGGTTCCGACGAGATGTCCGTCCGCAAGACCAGAAAGGACATGGGAATCATCCCCACCTACAAGATGGTCGATACCTGTGCCGGAGAGTACGAGGCTCAGACCCCCTACTTCTACTCCACATACGGACGCACCACCGAGCTCAAGCGTGACAAGAGCAAGAAGAACGTCATCATCATCGGAGGAGGTCCCATCAGGATCGGACAGGGTATCGAGTTCGACTACAGCTGCGTCCACTCCGTCATGGCACTCCAGGACGAGGGAATCGACGCCGTCATCATCAACAACAACCCCGAGACCGTCTCCACCGACTTCGACATCTCCGACAGACTCTACTTCGAACCCCTCACCCTCGAGGACGTCCTGAACGTCATCGAGGCCGAGGATGCCGACGGTGTCGTCTGCCAGTACGGCGGACAGACCAGTGTCAACCTCGCATTGGACCTCGAGAAGGCCCTCGAGGGAACCAAGACCAAGATCCTCGGAACCAAACCCGACGACATGGATCTCGCAGAGGACAGGAGGAGGTTCTCCAAGCTCATGGACGACCTCAACATCGAACAGCCCAGGTCCGGAACCGGATACTCCTTCGAGGAGGCCAAGTCCATCGCGGAGGACATCGGATACCCCGTACTCGTCAGACCCTCGTACGTCCTCGGAGGACGTGCGATGGAGATCGTCTACTCCACCGATGAGCTCAAGACCTATGTCGAGACCGCGGTCAAGGTGTCCAGGAACCACCCCATCCTCATCGACAAGTACCTCTCGCAGGCCATCGAGTTGGATGTCGACCTGCTCTGTGATGGGACCGACGTGTTCGTCGGAGGTATCATGGAGCACGTGGAGTATGCAGGAGTCCACTCCGGAGACGCCACCATGGTGCTGCCTCCCTTCACCCTCACCGAATCCGAACTCGCAGAGGTCCTCGAAGTATCCAGGAAAGTGGCCCTCGGACTCAACATCCGCGGACTCATGAACCTGCAGCTCGCAGTCAAGAACAGCAAGATCTACATGATCGAGGCCAACCCCAGGTCCTCCAGGACCGTTCCGTTCATCTCCAAGGCGACCGGAATCCCGCTGGCGAAGATCTCCACACAGATCATGCTCGGAAAGACCCTCAAGGAGGTCGGTCTCGGATCCGGATACAAGACTCTGGACCACTATGCCATCAAGGCATCCGTCTTCCCCTTCCTCAAACTCGTAGGCGTGGACTCGATCCTCACCCCCGAGATGAAATCCACCGGAGAGGTCATGGGAATCGACGAGAACTTCGACATCGCATGCTACAAGGCCCTCGTTGCGGCAGGTAACAAACTGCCCACGGAGGGAGGAGTGTACATCACCGTCAACGACGATGACAAGGAGAACATCCTCCCCGCAGCCAAGTCACTCTACGAGATGGGATTCACCATCTACGCCACCAAGGGAACGTCCACGTTCCTCAGGAACAACGACATCCCCGCGACAACCGTGTTCAAGGTCAACGAGAACATGGGAATCGACGGACTCAGCCTCATGAGGCAGGGTAAGATCAACCTGATCATCAACACACCCTCCCTCAAGAGCGGAGCCGTGAGGGACGGAGCCACCATGCGCCGTACCGCAGTGGAACTGGAGATCCCCTCCATGACCACCGTTCAGGGTGCCAACATCGCTGTCGCAGCCATCAAGGTCGCAAGGGATCAGAAACTCGGCGTCCGCGGAATGAAGGAATTCCACAGGTGAGTCGATGTCCGAGCATCACGAGCGTGTGCTCTTTCCATTCTCGGCCATCGTAGGCCAGGAGCGTATGAAGACCGCCCTGATGCTTAACGCCATCAACCCCGGGATCGGCGGAGTTCTGATCAAGGGGGACAGAGGGACCGCGAAATCCACATCCGTCAGGTCCCTCGCGGCACTCCTGCCCAAACACGATGTCGTGGTCGGCTGTGAGTTCTCCTGCGATCCCAACGAGCCCGAGGAGATGTGCAAGAAGTGCAGGGAGAACCCCGCACGTCAGGCAGCGAGTCAGAGGATGAGAGTCGTAGAACTGCCGATCTCCGCCACGGAGGATAAGGTAGTTGGAACCTTGGACATCTCCGCTGCGATCAAACACGGAGAGAGGAAGTTCGAACCTGGTATCCTCGCCGAGGCACACAGGAACATCCTGTACGTGGACGAAGTGAACCTTCTCAACGACCATATCGTGGATGTGCTCCTCGACGCGGCGGCCATGGGTGTCAACACCGTAGAACGTGAAGGGATCTCGTACTCCCATCCATCCAACTTCATCCTCATCGGAACCATGAACCCCGAAGAGGGGGACCTCAGACCACAGTTGCTCGACCGTTTCGGACTGTGCGTCAACGTCATAGGGATAGACGATCCCGAGACCAGATTGGAGATCATCCTGAGACGTGCCGAATTCGAAAGTGATCAGAAGGCATTCATCGAGAAATGGTCCAAGGAGGACGAGGCCACCGCCGACATGATCATGAAGGCGAAGGAACTCCTTCCGCAGGTAAGGATCTCCAAGGACATGCTCCGTATAATCGTCGATATCTGCATCAAATTAGGTGTGGACGGACACCGCGGGGACATCACCATGATGAAGACCTGTTCCGCCATCGCGGCATTCGCGGGCAGGACCGAGGTCAACGAGGACGATATCCGCGAAGCGGCAGGATTGGTACTCGCACACCGTATGAAGAAGACCCCCTTCGACGATCCAGAGACCGACGAGAAGAGGATCGAGGAGGCCGTCGACGAATCCATCGGAAAGAACAGTGAGCCTACCGAACAGACCGGAAGCGACACTCCCGACGGATCCTCGACGAAGAACTTCAAAGCGACCGACCCTTTCGCATAAGATCCTCGGAAATCGACCCGCAACTGAGGATCGACAGTATCGTGCGGGACAGCACCGGCAGACGTTCCGAGACGGAGTCATACTCCGGAAGGTACACAGGTAGCAGAGCCCCCCACGGTAAACCAAGGAGCATCGCCATAGATGCCACGGTAAGGACCGCGGCCAGGAACGGAAGCGTCACGGAGGATGGAAATCTATCCATCAAGGACACCGATGTCATGGAGAAGGTCTACCAACGCAGGACCGGGGTCACCATCGTGTTCCTGGTGGATGCGAGCGGATCCATGGGTGCGAGGAAGAGGATGTCCGCAGTCAAAGGTGCGATGTTGTCCATCCTCACCGACGCTTATCAGAAGAGGGACAGGGTCGCCCTCGTATCGTTCAGAGGACCGGGTGCGGAGATCCTCGTCCCACCGACGAACAGTGTGGAACTGGCCAAACGCAGGATGGAAGTCATGCCCACCGGTGGGAAGACCCCTTTGGCCAAGGGATTGGCGGTTGCCGAAAGACTATTGATGAACGAACGTGTGAAACGCCCCAAGGACCTGTATCTCCTCGTGGTCGTATCCGACGGAAGAGGGAACATCCCCCTCATCAAGGGTAACGATCCCACGGATGACAGTCTGAAGATGTGCATATCCATCAGGGAGAACAGGTTCAGGTCACTGTTCCTCGATACGGAACAGGGAATGATCAAATTGGGATTGGGCAAGAAGATGTCCGATGCGTTGGGTGCCAAATATATGAAACTGGACGACATCGGAAGCGACGCCATATCCAAGGCTGCGAAGAATGCTACACAGGTGTGAAATGAAGCTTACGATAGTCATCTGGGATACTCTGTATCCGACGATATCCTCCCTCGCGAGAACATCCGAATTCGATACCAAGGTCTATTCCGAAAGGGAATTGGATACCGACCGGGAGAGACTGGAGCTTCTGAAGGAGGACCTGAAGGGATCCAACATCATAGTCATCCACAGGACGACACATCAGTTCTGGGATGAGATCGTACCATTCATATCCGACCTGAATGACAAGAAGATAATCTGTTTCGGACAGGACCCCTCGTACTGGGGACTTTCCACCGTGGATCCTGCTATCGTATCGAAGGTATACGCCTACGAACAGAGCGGCGATCACGACAATCTGGAGAACATGTTCCGTTTCATTGAGAACACGTTCATCGACGATACCATCCCATATTCCGAACCCAAGGTCATCCCGTGGCAGGGTATCGTACACCCCGACGACCCCAAGAGGATTTTCCCATCGTCGGAGGAGTATCTGGAATGGTACGGACACCGTGACAGAAGACTTGTGGCGCTCATCCTGTCCAGGAGCTCATGGATCAGCAACCAGCATCCCGTGGAGGATGAACTGATCCGTGAACTGGAGAACGTAGGATTAGGAGTCGTACCGATCATGACGAACTCACTCCACAATGAGGAGATGGGTTCGATCAACATAGCGGAATGCATCGAACTACATCTGATCAGGGACGGAAGACCTATAGTGTCCGCATTGGTGAAACTGGTCACTTTCCTCATCGGAAAACGCCCCGACCTCGACCATGAGACATCGTCCAGATTGACGGACGAACTCCTTGCATCGATGAACATCCCCATATTCCAACCGATAATCTCATTGGAATCGTCCCTGGAGGAATGGGGGGCGTCCGACGGGATAACTGCGGACATACCTTGGAGCGTCACCATGCCTGAATTCGAGGGCGCGATCGAACCGTTGATGTTGGCAGCCACCCGCTCCGACAGCAACGACCTGTACAACAGGTGCTCCGTTCCGGGAAGATGCAGAAGGATCGCGGAGAGGATCAAAAGAAGGATAGGTCTCGCCGAGAAGGACAACTCCGAGAAGAGGGTCGTACTGATCCTGAACAACAGCCCCTGTGCATCCGTGGAGGCCAACATAGGTTCCGCAGCAGGACTGGATTCCGCAGCATCGGTGGTCAACATCCTTCGGGGACTGTGCGATGCAGGATACGACGTCGATGTTCCGGAGAGTTCGGAAGCGTTGACGAGGTTGTTCATGGAACGCAAGGCATACTCCGAATTCAGATGGACGTCCAAGGAGATGATTCGTGACAGCGGAGGATGCATCTACATGATGCCCGGCGAGAGATACGAGGAATACTTCTCCACACTGCCCGAGAAGGTCAGGACCAAGATGATCGGATCCTGGGGAGAACCTCCCGGAGAGTCCATGTGCATCGACGGGAACCTCATGATCACAGGTCTCAGATTCGGCAATGCCATAGTCATGGTACAACCCAAACGTGGATGCATGGGTGCCAAATGCGACGGTACCGCATGTATGATCCTCCACGATCCGGAATGTCCACCCTCACACCAATATCTTGCAACCTACCACTTCATCAGGGATGTCTTCAAAGCGGATGCCATCATCCATGTGGGAACCCACGGGACCACCGAGTTCCTTCCCGGAAAGGCCATCGGTCTCTCCGAGGACTGTTATCCCGACATCACCGTCAGGGACATGCCTGTGTTCTACGCGTACAACACGGACAACCCTCCAGAGGGATCCGTGGCAAAGAGACGCATCTATTCCACACTCATCGGACACATGCAGGCACCTACCGCTATGGGAGGCCTGTATGGAGCGTACCAGAGACTCGACGACATCGTCAACGAGTACGAGACCTCGAGATTCGATCCCGCCAGAGCACATGCCCTCCAACACGAGATCCTGGAGGTCATGGAAGAGTGTGGATTGGACGATGTCCCCGCGGACCATGACGGAGATATGGATTCCATCATCGCGAGATGCCACGACATGTTATCCCTGATGAGGAACAGCCGTACCGAGACGGGATTGCACACGTTCGGTTCCGAACTGACTTTCCAACAGACCGTCGACCTCATATCCTCGATCATGTCACGCTCGGGAGAACCGTCCTTACCACAATCCGTAGCATCGGCGATGGGACTGGACTATTCCGACCTCCTCTCCAACAGGAACGTGTTCGATAAGGACAAGGGTGTGACCAAAGGTGCACTCGCCGAGACCGTCATCAAGAGATGCAACATCATCATAAAATTGACACTCAGAGGAATGGATGAAGAGGGTATACTCTCATCCATCGGTTCCGATCCGATCGATGGGTTGGATTCATACATGGATCGCATCAGGGACATAGCCACCCGTATGGGGGATTCCGATGAGATCGGTTCACTCATCAACGCGTTGAACGGCGGATACACATCCGCAGGACCTTCCGGATACATCTCCAGAGGAAGGGACGACGTCCTTCCCACCGGAAGGAACTTCTATTCGTTGGACCCCAGGAGAGTTCCCACCCGTTCCGCATGGAGGGTCGGTACCCGTCTCGCCGATGCCCTGTTGGACAAGTACGTCCAGGATGAGGGGGACTATCCCGAATCCGTAGCGTTCCAATGGATGACGAACGACATCATGGCCTCCGACGGGGAGATGATGGCGGAGATATTCTCCCTGCTCGGTGTGGAACCGGTCTGGAACCCCGCAGGCCATGTGAATTCATTCAGGATAGTACCACAGGAACAGTTGGTACACCCCAGGATAGATGTCACGGCCAGGATCTCCGGTATCCTCAGGGATACGTTCCCCGACAGGTTGGACCTGGTAGATTCCGCGATAAGGGCCGTTGCCGCACTCGATGAACCAGATGATGTCAACTTCATAGCGAAACACGTCAGAGAGGAATTGTCCAACGGAACGGACATGGACGGAGCGACCGCCAGATTGTTCTCCTCCAAACCCGGCACATACACGAGCGGAGTGAACCTTGCAGTTCTTTCCGGTGCTTGGACCGATGAGAAGGACCTTGCCGGCATCTACATCTCCGTTAACGGATACGCATACGGAGGCGGAAGGAAAGGGAAGGAGTCCCAGCTACAGTTCGCTTCCGCACTCGAGAACGTATCGCTCACATTCAACAAGGTCGTGTCCGACGACCATGACCTCCTCGGATGTTGCTGCTACTACAGTAACCAGGGTGGTCTCACAGCCGCCGCCAGACAGATGTCCGAGAAGAAGGTCAACACATATTACGGCGACACCAGGGAAAGGGATTCCGTCGGTGTACGCACACTCTCAGATGAGATCGGCCGTGTGGTGAGATCCAAACTACTGAATCCCAAATGGATCGAGGGTATGAAGGCCCACGGATACAAGGGTGCGGCGGACATGATGAAGAAGATCACCAGGGTCTATGGTTGGGGAGCATCCACCGGAGAAGTGGAGGATGCCATCTTCGACGGTATCGCTGACACGTATGTCAATGACCCGGAGATGAGAAGGTTCTTCGGTAACAACAACCCGCATGCCGCAGAGGAGATATCACGCAGACTCCTCGAGGCCGAGAGCAGAGGCATTTGGGATGCGGACGAGGAGACCTTGGACAGACTCAGAAGCTCATATCTCGAGATCGAATCCTGGATGGAGGACCTCTCCGACGGAGAGGACATCCAGGGCGGGGAGGCATCCATGATCTCTCCTGAAGAACTCCCGATCGGTAAGGACATTGCCGAACTCATGAACAAAATCCACGACAAGAAGGCGAGAAGATGAAGATACTGGCACATGGTCTTACGAAGGATTATGGTAACAATCGTGCGGTCAATGGGATCGACCTTTCCGTCGACAACGAGGTCTATGGGCTCCTGGGACCCAACGGATCCGGAAAGACCACCACGGTCAGTATGCTGACCACGTTGATGAGACCCACCGCGGGTTCCGCAGTCATCTGCGGTCACGATATCGCCACAGAACAGTCCGCCGTCAGGGAATGCATGAGCTACGTCCCACAGGACATGGCAGTGGACATCAGGATGACCGGCAGAGAGAACGTGGATTTCTTCGCCCGTCTGTACGGAATCAGGGACAGGCACGAAAGGAGGAGACGCGTCGAGGATGCGTTGGAGATCATGAACCTCTCCGACCGTGCGGACGACCTCACCAAAGGATATTCCGGAGGAATGAGGAGAAGGTTGGAACTGGCACAGGCGCTGGTACATCAACCAGAGGTGTTGTTCCTGGACGAGCCCACCGTCGGATTGGATGTGGCTGCAAGACGTTCCATATGGGAATACATCGTCAATCTGAAGAATCATGGAGTAACGATCTTCGTGACGACACATCAGATGGACGAGGCGGAGAGATACTGTGACAGGGTAGGTATCCTGAAGAAGGGTGACCTGGTCAACGAAGGTGTCCCATCTGACCTCACATCCCAGATGAAGTCCGTCATAACCATAAGGACGGATTCCCACGCACCGCTGAAGGAACTCCCAGAGGGTGTTGCCCTGGTGAGGGACGAGAACGGTGAGATCATGGTGACCTCCGACAACGGTTCCGAATCCCTCCCTGCGATGCTGGCACTTTTGAATGATGAGGGCATCAAGGTGTATTCGTCCACCGTGAGGGAGCCTACTCTGGAGGACGTGTACCTCCAATCGGTAGGTAAGATGAATTCCGATTCGGACGGATTCAATCAGAAACAGTTCGAGAACATGATGAGGAGGCGCTGAGATGTACAGAGCATTGGCATACGTCAGACGTGACATCATCAGATGGTCGAGAGCACCCATGAACGTCCTTTCAACACTTGCCATGCCATGTGCCTGGCTCTTGTTCATGGGACTCGTCATGCCCGTGGAATGGGACGGGAACTACCTCGACTATGTCACACCCAGTATATTGGTCATGACCGTGATGACGGCGGGACTGTCCGGAGGATCGTCCCTCATGTTCGACAAGATGTTGGGATACCTCAACAAGTTCCTTGCCATGCCTGCCCCCAGGGAATCCATCCTCGCAGGGAAGATAATGTTCATAACGATTAGAGGACTGCTTCAGGCCACCGTCATCCTAGTGATATCCATACTGATAGGTGCAACGATATTGTCCCCTCTGGCATATCTGGAGATGTATCTGATCCTGTTCATGTTCGGAGTGTTCTTCTCCTCCCTCGGTACCACAGTGGCACTGTACCTTGGGAACCACGATTCGTACGCTGCGTTCCAGTCGTTCGTGTCCATGCCGTTGTACTTCGCATCAACCGCGTTGGTGTCCTACGATATGATGCCCACCTGGCTCTTCTGGATCGCCAAACTGAATCCCCTGAGCTATGCCATCGATGCCACAAGGGCAGCTGCGGCCGGATCGTTCCCGCTGATGGAGATGTCCATCCTGCTGGTACTTTCAGTATGTATGGTACTGCTCTGCGGAAGGAAGTTCCGCAAGGCCACTATGAAGTGACCTCACATCAGGATGACGGACTTGACACCGCGACATCCCCTGAGTGCAGGAAGGTACTCCGGAGGGAACGTTCCGTCAAGTACCAGTACAAGACGCGGATCCTCGCCCCTGGCATCATCGATCACGACGGCCTGACGGATGGCGATTCCTGCACGATATACGGTAGCTGACACATCAGCGAGGATACCTGGCTCATTGGCATCCTCCGGGATGATCTCGATGGTCGTGCACCCCATATCCGATGCGATGTCGGACATGAGGGAGATGGATATCATCTTCGAGAACATGGACTTCAAACGAGGATGTGCATCGATCTTCTCCAAAGTGGATCTGACGACCCTACGGTCGACATGGGCGGCACGGCCGAGAGCCGAATCGGAGATCTCGATGGAGTTGCAGTATGCCGTACCGTCGATGACACGGATACCGGACCTCAACAATTCAGAAACGACCTTCTCCTGTGAGGGGAAGCCCTTGAAGACCTTATCCAAAATTTCCATGACCTGTCATACAGACCTTGGTTATTATATCTATCCATCATTGAATATAATTGTACATCCATGCGTTACACAACCATTTTATCCATGACCTCCAATGGTCGAATACCATGGCTGACACAGATGAATTGAGGAGCATGATCGAGGAGATCGACCAGACCATCATCGAGAACATAGCCACGCGTATGGAGATCGCTGACAAGCTTGCCGAAGCCAAGAAGAAGGAGGGCAAGCTGGCATGGGACGAATCCAAGGAGCTGGAGGTCATCAACAGATACCACGAGCTCTGCGAGGAGGTCGGTCTGACCGAGGAGGAGGCCCGTAGGATCGCGGATGTGATCCTCCACATCTCCAAGGAAAGGCAGAGACACTACTTCAGATGACACACTTTGCCCGATTCCATCACGGTCCTATATTCTAATATGAATATTCGCGATAGTAACAGTTTTAATCTTTTGTCTACTGACCCTTTCATTAACAGTCGAGTGATTAGAATGGAAAAAATCAAAGTTGCAATCCTAGGCGCCACTGGTATGATCGGACAGAGGTTCATCGAGATGCTCGAGGACCACCCTTACTTCGAGATGGAAGGGCTTTACGCATCCGAGAGGTCCGAGGGAAAGAGCCTCAGGGACGTCCTCAAGGTCAGGGACTACGTCTACAAGGAGGAGACCCTCGACACCAAGATCGAGGTCATGGACGTCTCCAAGATTGCAAAGAACTGTCGCATCGCATTCAGCGGAATCCCTTCTGATCTCGCAGGACCTACCGAGACCGAACTCGCGGAGAACGGTGTCGGAGTCTTCACCAACGCAGGATCCCACAGGATGGATGCCGATGTCCCCATTCTCATCCCCGAGGTCAACCCCGATCACCTCTTCTCCGTGAAGGATCAGAAGACCTTCTCCAACGGCGGATTCATCATCACCAACGCCAACTGTTCCTCCACCGGTATCGCAGCACCCCTCGCGGTCCTCAGGGACACCTTCGGACTCGAGGAGGCGTTCATCTCCACCTATCAGGCACTCTCCGGTGCAGGATATCCCGGAGTCCCCTCGCTCGATGCGGTAGGAAACGTCATCCCCTACATCGGAGGAGAGGAGGAGAAGATGGAGTCCGAGCTCGCCAAGATGCTCGGAACCTACGAGAACGGAAAGTTCAACTTCGCCAAGTTCAGGACCTTCGCAAACTGCGCAAGGGTCCCCGTCGTGGACGGACACCTCGAGTCCCTCACACTCAAGCTCGGAAGCGAGCCCTCCGTCGAGGAGATCATCGATGCGTTCGAGAAGTTCAAGGGTGAGCCCCAGCTCCTCGACCTCCCCTCCGCACCCCCACAGCCCATCATCGTGAGGAAGGAGGCCAACCGCCCCCAGCCCGCATACGATGTGTTCGCAGGAGGAACCGGAAGGTCCAAGGGAATGGCGGTCACCGTCGGAAGGATCAGAAAGAAGGAAGAATACTACAAGATCTTCGCCCTCTCCCACAACACACTCAGGGGAGGTGCTGGAGGATCCGTCCTTAACGCAGAACTTGCCGTTAAGAAGGGTCTCATCTGAGGTGCTAACGTGGCAAAGACGATCGAACAGATCAACGAGAAGATCCGCAGTGGAAAGGCAGTCGTCTGCACTGCGGAGGAGGCCATCGACCTGGTCAGAAGCAAGGGTGCCGAGAAGGCCGCAGAGGAAGTGGACGTCGTCACCACCGGTACATTCGGTGCGATGTGCTCCTCCGGTGCATTCCTCAACTTCGGTCACAGCGACCCACCGATCAGGATGTGCAACATCCGTGTGAACGGTGTCGAAGCATACGGCGGACTTGCAGCCGTTGATACGTACGTCGGAGCCACTGCAGTCAGTGAGACCATCAAGGGCTATGGAGGAGCACACGTCATCGAGGACCTCCTCGCTGGAAAGAGGATCGAACTCGAGGCATGGGGTCCCGGAACCGACTGTTACGTCAGGAAGAACATCAGGACCTCCTTCACCCTCGATGAGCTCAACGAGGCATACCTCTACAATCCTAGAAACACCTATCAGAACTACGGTATCGCCACCAACACATCCGACAGGACCCTCCACACATACATGGGAAAGCTCCTGCCCAGGATGAAGAACGCCACATACAGTTCCGCAGGACAGCTGTCCCCTCTTCTCAACGACCCTCATCTCGACACCATCGGTGTAGGGACCAGGATCTTCCTCGGAGGGGGAATCGGATACGTCGCATGGCAGGGAACCCAATTCAACACCCAGAAGCCTGAGAAGAACGGTGTGCCCATCTCCGGTTCCAGGACGCTCGCACTCATCGGTGACCTGAAACAGATGAGCAACAAGTACATCAGAGGACTCGACATCTACGGATACGGTACATCCATGGCCGTCGGTGTCGGAGTGCCCATCCCGATCCTCAACGCGGACATCATGAAGAACTGTGCGATCTCCGACGAGGAGATATTCGCAAACATGATGGACTACAGCATCACAAGCAGCAGCAGGCCCGCGATGCAGCAGTACAGTTATGCTGACCTGAGGAGCGGATCCATCGAGTACGAGGGTCACACCATCAGGACCTCGCCGCTCTCCTCCTACAAGTATGCCCGTGCCATTGCCAACGAGCTCAAGGATTGGATCGAGAAGGGAGAGTTCGAATTGACCGTACCTTCCTTCAGCCTACCTAAAGAAAGCGGTGTGAAATCTTTGGAGATCAGGGAGTGATAGAATGGACAGAAAGTACAAGCTCGTATTCAACGACCACAACCTTCAGGAATCCATCACCTACGCATTGGTCACCAAATTCGACCTCGAACCCAGCGTCCTTAGGGCGGAGATCGATGACAATGGCGGAATGATGATCGTCAGGCTTCGCGGAAGCGAGGAGAGCATCGATAACAGTGTCGGATACCTGAACGAGATCGGTGTGGAAACGGTACTCCTGAACAAGCATATCTACCGCGATATGGACAAGTGTATCGATTGCGGATCCTGCGTATCGATATGTCCCGCAAGGGCTTTCTCCATCGACAAGGAGACCTGGGACATAGATCTCAACTTCGAGAGATGCATCGCATGCGGATCATGTCTCACAGCATGTCCGACCCATGCAGTCACACTCACCATATGATCGTAAGGACGCACTATGAATTGGGGCAGACCGCCCTCCGCATCATATGCGATGAGAGATACCTCCCCATCGTGAAGGATGCGGTACATAGTGCCAGATCCATAATAGAGAATAAAATCGCCGAAGACCCGTTCTTCGGCACCACTTTTGAACCATATTCTCCCCTTAAGGATGACCATCAACTCGTACAGCACATGTGCCAGGCATCCGTACTATCAAATGTCGGACCCATGGCCGGTGTCGCCGGTGCCATCGCCAAGTATGCCGTGGATGCTGCGATAGAGAATGGTTGCGACCACATTATAATCGATAACGGAGGGGACATCTGTATGAGAACGTCCGAGACAACGATCATCGGAGTGTTCTCAGGTGACGACAAATTCAAGGACATCGCATTCAGCATCCCTCCGACCGACCGTGTGTTCAGCATATGCTCGTCATCCGGGAAGGTCGGTCCATCCGTATCCTTCGGGAACAGCGGGATTTGTACCGTATTCTCCAATGACCCAGTATTGGCGGATTGTTGTGCCACCGCATTCGGGAACATGATCAGAGAAGGGACTTCGGAAGAAATGAGCCAGGCATCTGAGGATATCGCATCCATAGATGACATTTCCGGATGCGTGTGTGTCTCCAACGGACTGATCGCGATGTGTGGGGATATCCCGGAAATGGTAAGGGTCAGCAGTACGGAATCCGACGTCACCAAGATATTGTTCCCGCACATATGATTCGGATCATATCATGTGACATAATCATTTATGGGACATTTGAAAGTCGTTAATGGAAAGATTATGGATTCAGAGTCCATAACTCTCGAATACATATCTTGCAAAAATGACATTTCAATGGATTTTTTACCAACATATTCTGCATTCGCAAACACCTTCGGAGGCAGAGTGATAATGGGAATTGATGATGCCCATATGCTCATAGGTTTAAATGATCCAGATAAGATCATAAAGGACCTTTGGGACCTGCTCAATGACGGTAAGAAGGTGAATATCAATCTCATCGCACCCAAGGATGTTAAGACAATCAGAATTGATGAAAAAACCCTCATAAGTGTAGACATCCCACGTGCCGAAAGGAGAAAGCGCCCCATATACATCAACGGCACAATGGAAAATGGTACCTACAAAAGGAATGGAGAGGGAGATTACCATTGTTCCATCGATGAGTTGAAACAGATGTTGAGGGATGCTTCGGATACGCCACTCGATTCTGAAATCGCGTTGGACCTCACCATCGATGACCTTGACATCCAATCCATCAAATCATTCAGAGAAAGAATGTCCTCTAGGAATCCAGCACACCCTTGGAATGCAAAAAGCAATGAGGAATTTCTAAGACTGATCGGTGCATGCTCCAAGACACCCAACGGACTATATCCTACGATGGCAGGACTGTTAATGTTTGGATACGACTATAGCATCATGTCAAAATTCCCGAACTATCATCTAGATTACCTGGAATTCGCCAATGACTCAAAGGATTGGACCTTTAGATTGTCCACAGGCACAGGCGAATTCACAGGAAACATCTACACATTCCTAACCAATGTATCCAACAGGCTTGTATTGATGAACAATCGCGGAAAGAACCTTGAGGGTATGTCCCGCATTGACGACACATACCTCATAAGGATCCAAAGGGAACTGATGATCAATGCACTGGCACATGCTGACTATGCCGGACTTAGGGGAATCAGAGTGGAATGGAGACCGACATCATTCTCCGTCAGAAACCCAGGAAATCTGAGAATGTCACTCCAGGATATGATCAAAGGTGGCATCAGTGATCCACGCAATCCACATCTGGCACTTATGATGGGACTCATAGGTATGGCAGAGAGAGCAGGTAGCGGAGTGAGCGATGTCGTATCCATATGCCGCAATAACGGAATGCCGGATCCCGACTATGAGGAAACGACCGAACCGGAAACAGTGACTGTTATGTTGAAATCCAATCAGTGGGCGGAATCCAAGAGTGTTGAAGAATCGATCATACGGCTCATCGGAAGGGATCCGACCATAACACTGGATAGGATTTCGAAAGAGACAGGCATGGAAAGGAGCAAGGTATCCCGTATCATCAAATCCATGAAGGAGAAAAATTACATCCAACGTATCGGAGGAACCCGCGGACGCTGGAACATCTGTCTATGACATCCGATCATATCGATTCGAAACCCTCGCGCGCGTAAATCCTTAATTATAATGTGCACGTACCCATCAATCAGAGGTAACAGAATGACCCTCAAAATGGCGGTACCGAACAAAGGTAGATTGAATGAAAGAGCTGTGGACCTTCTCGTCAAATCCGGACTCGATCTCGGAGAGGGATGGGGAAGGAAGCTCTATGTC
>JAFVZR010000140.1 GCA_017508065.1 Candidatus Methanomethylophilaceae archaeon | reverse complement strand
TCCTCCGTGTTGAATTTCAACACGTTCATATTGGCGTTCTTCGGAATGATAATCGCATCCAACTTCCCCTCGGACATGTTCATCATGGCCATCGCTGCGGTGTTGGCCATATGTTGTACAATATTCGTGGTGATGTGGTATCTGTTGAGGAAGAACGGTTATCCCGTCAAGGGATTGATCGAATCGTAGATCCGGTGATCGGTTCATCATTGTCGAAGAGGATCACATCCTCCCTTACGGATTCGGAGAAGACGTAGTATACAAATCCGTCTTTGAATACGTGGACCTTGTCATTTCGATATCGGGTGATAGAGGGTATCGGAACCGCCGGGGGATTCGTGATACTTGCATCCCTCTGTTTTCCTTCAAATTTTAGAATAGGCTAATTTGGATTATACTAATTTAGTTCCAGGATTATGTGATGAAGTGGTTTAAGTGGGGCGGGATCCGTCCCATCAGGGATCGATGATCAAGGTCTCATCGATGATATCGGAATCGGCGTTCCTTCTGATGGAGTCGATACCGTTCTTGGCACTGGACTTCGCGGTGTAGCCCTGTGAAGCGATGATGATCTCTCCGTTGATCGCCTTGAGTCTGAACCTGTACTCATTCGCCTTATCGAGATAGATCTCCCATTTGGGGTTCTTCTTCTCCTCGTACTTCTGCAGGGTCTGGTCCTCGATCTCCACGTTCGCGTTCTTCTTGATGGATTCGATACCGATCTTTGCAGCGGCCTTCGATTTATAGGTCTGAGATGTACCGACGATCTCCTTGTTGTTCGCAACGATGTTGAAGACGAAACCGTCGTTGGATGTCTTTTTAATGATGTATTCTCCCATGTATCATATATCGGGTTATGGGTATAATATACTTACCTAGTTGGTATGGAATATAGGTATGTTGAATAAGCTAAATTTTCCGATTCCTATGGTGCAGACGTAACATTTCTCAAACTCTTCATTTTACAAGTTTTGAAGAGTTATGAAGAATTCACCTATCGGCATCATACACATACAACTGTCTGTGCCCGTACTTTCCCGACGTCCTCACCAATCCTACATCCATCAATCTGATGAGATCCCTTCTTATGGTTGGAACAGAGGTCTGATATTTCACGGACAGTTCGTATTGGGAGACGGGTTCTCCGTCGCGCATCATGTCCTTGACGATTTGCGACTGTCTGAAACTTAGGTCATATTGTTCCAATTCTTTCTTGGAATCTTCTTGTTCCTTCAGTTTCTTCTTCAAATATGTGTCAAAGACCTCAATCGCTTCGGACATCATCTTCAGGTTGTATGTGATGAAGTATGTGATATCGTCGTCATCCGTTTCGGATAGCAGGTATGCCATATCGTACTTATGACGATGGCTCTTGATGACCTTGGATAACGAAAGGTACTCTATCATCGAATACCCTTTTTTTAAACAGTACCAGTAGAACAGTGCTCTCGATACTCTTCCGTTGCCATCGAAGAATGGATGTATGTATGCTAGGGCATAGTGTATGATTATCCCCTTTATGATCGGATGTACGAACTCCTTTTCATCATTGACATATCTGCAAAGGTCATCGACCATATCCGGGATCACTTCGTGTTTTACAGGGATGTGGTATGTGATATCCTCATACACATCCCTGACCGCAACGGAATCATCGGTCCTGAATGTGCCGGAGGAATTTGGATCATCCATGAGTCCATCTGTGATTGTCATATGGATCTCTTTGATCAATTCGGGGCTCAATGGTTCGGACAGATGTTCTTTCAGCAATTGCATGGCCTGATAGTTGTTGTAGATCATCCTTTGGGAATGGTCCTTCGGCTCAATATTGGAACGAAGGAGTTTTTTGGCCAGTTTGGTGGTCGTGGAAGCCCCCTCGAGTTGGCTGGAGGCTATGGACTCCTCCATCATGGAACTGATTGAGAGAATAATCCGTTTCTTTTCATCGATTTTGTCGGATGTAAGGAATCCTGATGAAATTCTGGAATCGATTTCATGGAGGGTCTTTTGGATGTAGTTGTTGGAGACACAATATGATAGTTCCAGATTCGAAATCCGTACATGATCGTAGGTCATGATCCTCATGATCTTCATCATTCTCCATACATCCATTCTATTGGATTCCCCGAATTCCCTGTATTTTAGATCGTCCCAATGGAGGTACTTCCTGTTGTATTCCTCAGCATATCTAATCGTATCCGCGGACATTATTACATGGTCAGAATTGATGATTGTGTTAAAATCTGGGCTTTTTTCGGGAATCTTCACATGGAAGTATCTGACTGATAATATATAACTCTTCATTTGACGAGTTTTGAAGAGTTGTGAAGAGTTTTGATAATGTTCTATGCAACATCACAACCGCTATATCCGTAGTGGAGGATTCCGATGTCATGACAATGTTGATCGCCTACGACGGAAGGACGAACACCGAGAAGGCATTGGACTATGCCATCAGGAACTCTGTTGTATATGGTGAGAAACTGATAGTCCTGACCGTCATCACCAAGAATGCCGTTTCCGAGATAGATGTCGCACATGACAACGCTGACAAGGCCGTTTCCAAGGCCAAGGCCGGTGGAGCGGATGTTCAGAGTATCGTGGAATCCGGTCAACCCGATAAGGTCATCCTGGAGACTGCGGCCCGTTTCGATTGCGATACCATCATCGTCGGAAGGTCCAACAAGACCTCTTTCGACAGGGTGATCATGGGAAGCGTATCCAACTCCATCGTGGCCAACGCCAAATGTACCGTCATCGTGGTTCAGTGACGCATCCTCAATGCCTTGATCAATGAACGGATTACACGGTCCGGTTCCGGAGGACATCCGGGGATGTACATCGCAACGTCCATGGAATCCTTGACACCCTCGCCGATGACGTCCCCTTTCACGAACATCCCGCCCGATATCGCACACGATCCGGATGCGATGACCAACTTCGGTTCCGGCGTTGCATCGAACGTTCTCTTGCATGCTTCGGACATGTTCACGCACATCGGACCCGTTACCAACAACGCATCCGCATGTCTGGGGGATGCAACCACCTTGATACCGAAACGTCCTGCATCGTAGAACTGGTTGGACATGTTGTTCAGCTCGATCTCGCATGCGTTGCAGGATCCGGAATCCAATTCCCTTATGGCGACGGACCTTCCGAACCTCTTGCATATGCCTCTATCGAAACATCTCTCGACGGATGATGGATCGGTATCCCTATCGAATATCAGTTCCTCACGCGTAAGTGCATAGTCGGGTGCCGGTACCTCGGAGATACAACGGTTCTTGCACACCATCTCGCAGTCCATACAGAACAGACATCTTCCGAGATCTATCCTCCACTTATTGTCATCGATACTGATCGCTTTGGTGGGACAGTTATCCACGCATCTTCCGCATCCTACACAATCGGACGATGCCATCGGCATCATCTCCCTGTCATCCATCATCATGTCGATGGGTTCGGTGTTCCTGTCCCCGGTTATGAGATTCTTAAGGCTCCTCTTCAACATGACATCATCCTCACAGGTCGTTTCCGCTATATGACAATCCGAAACTCTTGTTGATCAACGGGAAATCCGGTACCACGTTTCCTGGAACGGCATGGCACATACCGAACCAGTTGATGAAGGACGGATCCCTCACGTTGTATCTCCATATCTTTCCGTCACGCACGGTCATGCAGTGCACCAACTCCCCGCGCGGAGCCTCAACCACCGAACAGTGGAATCCGTCGGATACTTTAGGTCTGACCCTGGTCTCCCCCGGTTTCATGGACTGGATGCATTGGTGTATGATACTGATGGAATCCGAGATCTCCTCCAATCTGACCTCGGTCCTTGCCTGTACGTCACCTTTCATGGAGGTATTGATCCTCAATCCCAACTCGCCGTACATCTCGTACGGTCTCTCCTTCCTCACATCGGAGGCGATGCCGCTCGCACGTGCTATGGGTCCGGATGCACCTATGTTCCTGGCATCCTTCTCCGAGAGTATTCCTGTAGTCTCCAACCTGTCGGCAAGGTATGGGTTGTCCATCATTGACTCCAGTTCCTCTATCTCGAACTTCAGGATCATCATGAAATCATCCAATTCCTTCAGTTTGGAATCGGGGATATCCCTCCTCACCCCTCCGGGAACCACGGCGTTCATCAGCATACGGTGTCTCGTAAGGCCGAAGTTCATCCTGAGGACCTTCTCCTGTATGCTTCCTCCCGCATATGACGGTACATTGAATGCGGTATCGGTGCACATCCCTGTAACGACACCGATATGGTTGTACAACCTCTCCATCTCGGCAAGTATGGTCCTGATGTACTTGGCCCTCATCGGGATATCGACGTCCGATTCCATCATCTCCGAGTATGCGATGCAGTTGGCGACACAGGTGTCCCCCGATATCCTCTCCACGAGACGGGAGTTGTCCACATCGACGGACGTCTCCATCAATCTCTCGATACCTCTGTGCACGAATCCTAACGTAGGATTCAATTCGATGACTGTCTCCCCCGCAACGCTGAACCTGAAATGTCCCGGTTCGATGATACCTGCATGTACCGGTCCGACAGGTATCTCGAAGATGTCGTCACCGACCGTACGGTTCTTCGGGATCGGTATCCTCACCTCGGTGGAACGGTCGTATCCCTCCTTCTGAAGGGGATGTCCATTCCCTTTCCTTCTGTAGACGATGGTACCTCCGTTGGAATCCGAGAATGTCACGCCGCTCATCTCCGACATCAACCTCTCGTAGAGCGATGCGTTCCACGTGATGTCCGAAAGCGGGACCGCATGGCCCTCGATATCGTAACATATCACTACAACGGAATCGAATCTGCGCATGAGTGTGTTGACCGTTCCGCCCTCCTCGGCGAACATGGTCATGATCCCGTATCCGTCATTGACGTATTCCGACACCACATCATGCACCCGATCCGATGGTACGAACATCCTTTCCATCATCATAATGCGACCCCCTCGATGGTATGTACGATGCCTATGATGCAATCCTTCAGCTGTTCGGGCATGAACAGACCCAACATCAGAGTCAATACGAACAGCACCGCCAACGGAACGAACCTGGACGGGTGTCCGTCATCCTCTATCCTGCGGTCACATCCCCCCAACATCATGGGGAATATGTTCCTGGTGAAACCTGCGAACACTATCGCGAGTGCCAACACCATCGCTACGGTCAACCAGACCATTCCGGAATCGATGGATGCGGAAAGTAGGGTGAATTCACTGACGAACACCGCGAACGGGGGTGCACCGACGATGGCCAACGAACCCGCTGACAGCATGAACGCGGAGAACGGCATCGTCCTTCCCAATCCGTGGATCTCCCTCATGTTACGTGTTCCGTATGCCTGGATGATGTTACCTGCGGAGAAGAACAGGATCGGTTTGGTGATCGAATGTGCTATCAACTGTAATATCGCACCTGCGATGGCCAACGGTGAACCTATTCCGAAACCTATCGCGACCAATCCCATGTTCTCTATACTGGAGTAGGCCAACATCCTCTTCAGGTCCTTGGACGAGACCATGAACAGTGCGGCTATCACCAAGGATATCACGCCGAACACCAACAACAAGGAGGAAGCGAATCCGGGGTTCACCAGTTCGGATATCGAGTAGAATCTCAACACCCCGTACATGGCGCAGTTCAGCAATACCGCGGACAGCAGTCCGCTCACAGGACTCGG
>JAFVZR010000139.1 GCA_017508065.1 Candidatus Methanomethylophilaceae archaeon | reverse complement strand
GCACACTTGGAAGTGGAACACCGTCGCTGTCGTTTCCGATGGAACCCGTGTCCTCGGACTCGGAGATATCGGACCCGAGGCCGCAATGCCCGTCATGGAGGGAAAGGCCATGCTCTTCAAGTACCTCGGTGGAGTGGACTGTGTCCCCATCTGTCTCGACACCAAGGATCCCGAGAAGATCATCGAGACCGTCAGGCTCATCGCACCCTCATTCGGAGGAATCAACCTCGAGGACATCTCCAACCCTAAGTGCTTTGACATCCTCGATGAGCTCAGAAGGGACTGCAAGATCCCAGTTTGGCACGACGATCAGCAGGGTACCGCTACCGTTGAGGTCGCCGGTGCCATCAATGCAATGAAGATCGTCGGAAAGAAGTTGGAGGAGGCACAGATCACCGTCGTCGGTGCAGGTGCAGCATCCATCGCCATCTCCAGGCTCCTTCTCGCTACCGGATTCAGGCCCCAGAACATGTGTGTCTGTGACTCCAAGGGAATTCTTAACCTCGAGAGGGATGACGTCAAGGAGCAGTTCAAGCAGAAGTGGGAACTCTGTGAGAAGACCAACGGAGCAGGAAAGAGGGGAGGACTCAAGGAGGCAATGAAGGGTGCCGATATCGTCATCGCAGCATCCAAGGCTGGACCCGGAACCATTCCTCCGGAGTACGTGGACCTCATGGCCGACGACCCCGTCATCTTCGCTACCGCCAACCCCATCCCTGAAATCTGGCCCTGGGAGGCAAAGGAGCACGGATGTAAGGTCTTCGCCACCGGTAGATCGGACTTCCCCAACCAGGTCAACAACTCCATGGGATTCCCCGCGATCTTCCGTGGTGTCCTGGATGTCAGAGCAAAGACCATCACCGACGAGATGTGCATCGCAGCGGCAAAGGAGCTCGCAGCATGTGCGGAGAGGAAGGGACTCACTCCTGAATATATTGTTCCCACCATGTCCGAGACCGACGTCTTCATCAGCGAGGCTGTCGCTGTTGCGGAGAAGGCAATGGAGCAGGGAGTTGCAAGGCTCAAGCTCTCCAGGCAGGAGCTCCGTGACAGGGCCGAGTTCATGATCAAGAGGTCCAGAGGACTCACCGCAAAGATGATGGACGACGGTTACATCGCCGATGCCTACAAGGCATTCGAGTGAGGTCCATAAACCATAAAGGGGGAGGGGAGTCTATGACTCCCTTCTCCCCATAGTGTCCCGACGTTTGTTCGGGGATTATCTTATTGTTTTTCCAATGTCGATCGTGGAAGGGACTGTCGTCCTTTCAGTCATTGGATTTTTAGAGAAGTATCAGTTCGGCAGAGAATCCTGAAGGTTCCCTGCCGAGATTTGTAGGGTTTGATGTCCCGGATCAGAGGACGGTGTTCTGAGTGCACTCGACGTTGTCGATACCCTCGATTCCGAGGAGTGCCTCTTCGAGCTTGCTTCCTGCGCCCTCGTCGGAGTCGTCGATGATGAATGCAACGATGACCTTCTCGAGTCCGAATGCGACAGGAGCGATCTTGGTGTCAGCGTCGTTGTACTTGACTGCTGCGGGGAGGATCTCGGGGACCTTTGCGATGACGCCCTGGAGATCGATGTCGGTGCTCTCGGGGAAGAGCTCGTAGACTGCGTAGATCTGTCCCATTGGAACCACCTATTCAAGGTCCGACGAATCCGCACTTCTTGCACTCGTACTTGACGCCCTGGTCACGGCACTGGGGGCACCTTCCGATCTCTTCTGCGCCGCAGCTGGGGCACTTGAAGGTCGTGCTGGCACGTCCCTGGAGCCTGACTCCACATGAGGAGCAAATTTTGTCTGCCATGACTGTGCGATAGTTCTTTATTATATTTAAAAGGAAAGGCGGAAGTGCGGGGTGGATACTGGCACTTGTTCCGATGGGTTTTTCTTTGTTCCTGGTGGTCTTTTCGAGAGAGATTCCGTCGGCGCTTCGCGCGACGGTATCTCTCTCGATTGTGCCAGAAGGGCGACACCTCACTCGGGGGCCCGCGGGACCCCACTCGTTCGGTGTCTGGTTGTGCGGCCTTGCGCTACGCGCTCGGCCTGGTGGGACTGGCACATGGTCATCTGTGCTTCTTGATCCTCTTGGGGTGTGTGAGTCCGGGGATTCCGGTCGGGTCGGTGTATATGCGGCCGTCGCGATAGTACATCAGCCTGAAGAACACGCGGATTGCTACATAGTAGGTGGTGGGGAAGAATCTGTACCACATCGCTTCCAGTACGATCGGGTCGGAACAGTAGCGTCTGAGCATCCATCTGCATTCCTTGCTCTTCGCGTACTGTATGAACGTACGGTAGGTCATGTGTCCGCTGCTACGGATACGGGTCAGTGCGTTGCGTCTGTTGACCTCTTCCGAATTCGTGTTGGACAGATATTCCTCCAAAACCCTGTACGCATGCTGTTCCGCCTTTCCGCGGTCGTCGGATTGTGCTCCGCTCATGCAGTACGATTTCTCATGTTGGTAGTAGATGTAGAGCGGTTCCTCGGTGTAACACACCTTCTTGGAACAGTTGAGCGTCTTGTACGTGTACTCGATATCCTCGCAGAACCTGTCCGCGAACTCTATGTCGTTGTCGATGAGCATGGATCTGCGGTAGATCTTGCTCCATGCGGTGACGGGGAACCTCTCCTCGCTGCGTGCCTTGACGGCCTCTTCGGAGGTCATCACGCGTACTTTGAAATCATACTTGGAGAGGTCGTAATCCGTGTCGATGTTCGCGGAGTAGATGAAGTTGCATCCGACCACGTCCGCGTCGTGTTCCTCTTGGATCCGGGTCATCCTTTCCAGAAGGTTAGGCAACGGGCGGTCGTCGATGTCGAGATACCAGATGAATCCCCCTCTTGCAACGTTGACGCCCATATTCCTCGATACGCCTAAGGATCCTGGAACATTCTTGATCACGATCTTCGCCTTGTCGGAATGGGACTCTGCGACCTTGACGGTATCGTCGGTGGACTTAGCGTCCACTATCAATATCGTTTCAAAGTCTCTGAAGGTCTGGGACTCGAGATATCCCATGGCCCTGTCAATGAATCTGGCACCGTTGAGGATCGGAACAACGATGCTTACTTTGGGTCCCATCGTGGTCTGGATATGGGTCGGCCGTTAATAGTATTGTCGATATCGAAGTGGGAAAAAGATATGATGTCGGTATGGGCGCCCATACCGATGTTGGGTTCAGTGCCAGAGTCCTTTCGGATACTCTCCCATATCGACCTTGGAGGCGATAGAACGAACCACATTCTCCTTGTCCTCTGGGTATGTCACACCGAACCATGTCTCGTCCGAACGGATGCTTCTGAGGCACGCGACCCCTTTCTTGACCGTGTCGGATATAACGTCGGGCAGAAGGTACTCGTCCTTCATCGGATCCTTCCAACCGGAGAGGAAGGAATCGAACTCCTTCTCCAGTAT
>JAFVZR010000138.1 GCA_017508065.1 Candidatus Methanomethylophilaceae archaeon | reverse complement strand
TCCATTGTCATAACGGACCTCGCTTCGGCAGGTGTGGGTCATCTGATCCTGGTGGATGGGGACACAGTCTCCGAGTCCAACATGAACAGACAGTTCATCCATGCAGGCAGGGTAGGGATGTCCAAGGCCGAGAGTGCGGCCGAATGGGTTTCCCAGTTGTACCCTGATTGTAAGGTGGACGTGGTCGCAAGGTACCTGGAACATGACGATATCGACATCCTTTCCGAGGCGGATGTAGTCGTGGACTGCCTAGACAGTTCCGAGGACCGTGTGATGCTGGGTCATATGTGCATCGATGCAGGTAAGGTACTCGTCCATGCAGCGATAGATTCCTATCATGGACAGGTCGCTGTCATCAGACCAGAGGACATCCTCAGGATGGACCATATCTATCCGAAACCATCGAAAGGCGGTGCGCATCACTCCATCTCCACCGCGGTGACATTCGTAGGGTCCTTGGAGGCCAACGAGGTCATAAACGTCCTTCTAGGATCGGATTCCTGTCTCAGGGACGAGATCCTCTCCGTCGATATCAGGGATTATTCGATGACCCGGTATCGTATAGGTCCTTCCTGATACACGCGCGCACGCGAAGTTTATATGGCTCAGATGAATCCGAATCATCATGGAACACATCAGGACCGGAAAGGTGAAGGAGGTCTACGCTGTCGACGAGAACACTCTCGAGTTCGTCTTCACCGATAACATCTCCGTTTTTGACAAGATCATCCCCTCGCAGATCCCCCGTAAGGGAGAATCCCTCTGCAGGACATCCAAGTATTGGTTCGAGCTCCTCGCTTCCAAGGGAATCAAGAGTCACCTCAGGGAGTACCTCCCGCCCAACAGGATGAGGGTCAAGAGATTCAACATCATCGAGGACTACGATCAGATCCACGAGGACACCACCAACTATCTGATCCCTCTCGAGATCATCTGCAGGTATTACGCAGCAGGATCCCTCGTCGACCGTGTCAAATCCGGAAAGATCAAGGTCGAGGACCTTGGATTCGAGCCCGGTCACGTCATTAAGAAGGGAGAGAAGCTCCCCCGCCCATACCTCGAGGCCACCACCAAGCTGGAGGAGGTCGACCGTGAGTTGGACGATGCGGAGGCGAAGGACATCGCAGGTCTTACCGATGCCGACTATCAGGAGATCAAGGACACCGTCCTCAAGGTCGACGAGATCATCGCGGAGGAGGCAGCGAAGCGCGGACTCATCCACTGTGACGGAAAGAAGGAGTTCGGTTACGACGAGGAGCGCAACCTCATGCTCATCGACACCTTCGGAACCCTCGACGAGGACCGCTGGTGGGACGCCGTCGAGTACGAGGCAGGAAAGATGGAAGAGCTTTCTAAGGAAGTCGTCAGGCAGTACTACCGCGGAACCGGTTACCACGCCGAGCTCATGGAGGCACGCGAGAAGGGACTTCCCGAACCCGACATCCCCGCACTTCCCCAGGAAGTCGTAGATCAGGTCGCCAAGCTCTACGCCGATATGTACGAGCGTATCACCGGCGAGAAGTTCTGAAACCATAAACTCCCGGACGCCCGTCCGGGAGGGATTCCTATTCCGAAAACAGGTTACATGTCGACCGTTTTCGGAATGACTTCATGACTTAGTCAGAATTGTATGCTATTGGGGTCCATAAGGAAATTCAACAATCCTATGTGGAGTATACCACTATCATCGAATCTGGGCCGGAGATAGTCCTTCTGTACTATGACCTTCTTGAAGGAGTCGTTCACTTTGAGGAACGGTCTCAATTCTATATTCCTTTTAGTTTCATCATCCAATGAGTAGGCGGATTGGATGTATATGCGCAGATTTCCACGGTTCGCTACGAAGTCGATCCCCAGGGCCTTCTTCTTACGGCCACCTTCGACGACTTCCGTTGTCTCCACCACTCCTACATTTACATCATATCCTCTACAGCGAAGTTCGTTAAAGATGATGTTCTCCATGATATGGGGTCTGTCATTCTGTCTGAAATTCTCCTTCGCATTCTTCAGTCCGACATCTGAAATGTAGAATTTAGAATTGGTTGAGAAATACTTCCTTCCTTTGACATCATACCTTTTGGACTCTTCGAACAGGAATGAATCACAGAGGTGTTCCATGTATCTTTTAACGGTCTTGTCGGTGATGTTGGA
>JAFVZR010000137.1 GCA_017508065.1 Candidatus Methanomethylophilaceae archaeon | reverse complement strand
TCTAGCACACGTCCAGGTTGCATATGATCGACAATCATTGGGCTTTAATCCGTCTCATCCTCCATTACGGAGCCCTATGTCTCTTCCCCGGTCTAGGACCTCTAGCCGGGTGCATCTCTTATGACTTGTTGTCGGGTTTTACCGACGACCCGAGGTAGCATTCGTAGTATATAACACCTTCGACGCACCAAGGAGTCAAATCCGCGCATCAACCTAATGATGAGCGAACTTTCATGTTCGGATGCTTCCGAACTGCCTCGATATTACTCGAAGCGCCCGATGGGTCACATCGCGCATAGCACCTTTACTCACAACTTGTATATATAGATTCTTATCGACCCATACCAAGAATCAAACAGAAAATACGATAAATGTACAAGTTGGCAATTTTTTACGCAAATTATGGAGGTCAGTATTGAAAAAACGGATCGAATCAGGAAGGCGACGGGTCTTATTGAGAAGGCGCGCAACCAGAGCGGATTCGGCGACCCCGTCAACACGCCATGCGGTACCCTCGCCGGATGCGTCCGACGACACCAATATCGGCAACCTCACCCTCATCTTCTCGATTTCGGTACAGACGTCCCCCAGGACTTTCAATTCCTCGGCATCGATCTCACACCTGTTACCATCACGGGTGACGTAGAATAAATCCCCATTGTCAAGATAATCGACCAATGTACGACGTTTGACAGGGGCACTGATGTTGAGACGTAACAGCTCCTTGTCCATGTGCAGCGCATCACCGATCATCGCCCGTAATTCTCCTTATTATATTATATATTATAGAAAGAAGAAATAGACAAGTAGTTAATAGAGGGACGTGTTCCCACGACCATTAGGAGCTGACATTAGATGGAAGCAGACAAACTCAGAGACGAATTCATCAACTTCTTCAAATCAAAGGGACATGCACAGATAGGTTCCGCGTCACTCATTCCCGAGAATGACCCCACTGTGCTGTTCACCACTGCAGGTATGCACCCTCTCGTCCCCTACCTTCTCGGAGAGAAGCACCCTATGGGAAAGAGACTCGTGGATTTTCAGAAATGTATCAGGACTGGAGACATCGATGAGGTCGGTGATTACAGCCACCTTACATTCTTCGAGATGCTTGGAAACTGGTCCCTTGGTGATTACTTCAAGGAGGAGTCTATCGCATTCAGCTACGAGTTCCTCACAAAACATCTTGGATTCACCAACGATCAGCTTGCGGTCACTGCGTTCGCAGGAGAGGAAGGTATCCCTCGCGATGAGGAGACCGCTGCGATCTGGAAGAAACACGGTATGAAGGACGATCAGATCTTCTTCTACGGAAGGGAGGACAACTGGTGGGGGCCTGCTGGAGTCACCGGACCTTGCGGACCCGACACCGAGATCTTCTTCGACAACGGACAGCCCAAGTGTGGACCCGATTGCGGACCCTCATGCCACTGCGGAAAATACACCGAGATCTGGAACAACGTCTTCATGCAGTACTTCAAGAACGATAAGGGAGAGTTCGAACCCCTTGCACAGAAGAACGTCGACACCGGAATGGGACTCGAGAGGATCTGCTGCATCACCGAGGGTAAGAAGTCCGTCTACGACACCAGCCTCTTCACCGGAATCATCTCCGAACTCGAGGACATCTCCGGACGCAAGTACGAAGGAGATGCGATCAGGGACTTCAGGATCATTGCTGACCACCTTAGAGCAGCCACCTTCATCCTTGGAGATGGTGTCGTTCCCGCGAAGGTTGGACAGGGATACATCCTGAGGAGACTCATCAGGCGTGCAGCCAGGAATATGTCCAAACTCGGATACGACGACATCTTCATGGACAGGGTCTGTGCTAAGATCTGCGATCAGTATGGGCCTGCATACCCCGAGCTTTCCAGGGAAAAGGAGAACATCTGTCGCAACATCAGGGCAGAGGAGGAGAAGTTCCACGCCACCCTTGTCAAGGGACTCAGGCGTTTCAACGAGATGGTAGGAAATGCCGGAGACAGCAAGGTGATGGATGGAGAGCTCGTATTCAGACTCTATGATACCTTCGGATTCCCCGTAGAGCTCACTGCCGAATTGGCAGCGGAGAAGGGACTCACCGTCGACATGGATGACTTCCAGAACAGGTTCCGCACCCACCAGGAGAAATCCAGAGCAGGATCCGAACAGACTTTCAAAGGCGGTCTTGCTGACAACAGCGAAGAGACCACCAAGCTCCACACGGCGACACACCTTCTGAACGCTGCACTCAGGGAACTCATCGACCCCAACATCAGGCAGAAGGGAAGTAACATCACTGCAGACAGGCTCAGATTCGATTTCAACTTCGATAGGAAACTCACTCCGGAGGAACTGAAATCCATCGAAGCGTTCGTGAACGATGCCATCCAGAGGAACATCCCTGTCGTATGTGAGGAGATGCCCATCGACGAGGCGAAGGCATCCGGTGCGATCGGAGTCTTCGATGACAAGTACGGTGCGATCGTCAAGGTCTACAAGATCGGCGATGTCTCCGCAGAACTCTGCGGTGGACCCCACGTGGCCAACACCGGAGACATCCAGGGATTCAAGATCAAGAAGGAAGAGAGTTCCGCTGCTGGTGTCAGAAGGATCAAAGCGGTCGTCGGCAAATTCTGAGCCGACGACCGAGAAACGGGTTTCACTTCTGGTCGGTGACGATCAGAAGGTGGAATCCAAACTGGGTCTTGATAGGACCCACCACCTTTCCCTTTTCTGCGGAGAACGCTGCCTGGTCGAACTCGGGGACCATGTCTCCGGGTCTGAACCATCCGAGATCTCCGCCCTTCTTTCCAGAGGGGCATTTTGAAAATCTCTTTGCGAGATCCTCGAACTTCTCTCCCTTGTCAAGGCGTGCGATAAGCTTGTTGGCATCTCCTTCGGAGTTGACCAAGATGTGTGATGCTCTGACTGATTTAGCCATGAACCCCAGATAGGATTTTTCCGATATAACCAAATTGCCAAAATGACATCTGCAAAGTCGTCTTTGCCATTTAGATTGGAAAAGTGGTGGACTGAGCGAGATTTGAACTCGCGACATCTTGCTTGCAAAGCAAGCGATCTACCGCTGATCTATCAGCCCACTAATTACCCAGTATTCTTCCATAATATATAATTATTTCTATTAGGGCTGACCGAGAATAATCGATCAGCCCCATAAATCGTTTAGAAAGTTGATTTTTTGTAGTCGTATCTACCATCTTCGATACGATCGAGTACCTCTTCTCCGATGACTTCGAGTTCCTCCACAGGATAATATCCAGACATGGAAACCGAATGTCCCGATGAGGACAACATCGACACCTTGCATCTCGCAAGACCCAATCTGCGTGCGGAGGGCCATGCGACCACATCGACGATCTGTGAGCGATCATACTGCATCACAGTCCTAACCCTGTCGATGATGCCTGTTTCAAACATGAACATGTCCTTGCCGACGTCCAGTCTATTGTTATTGAATCCCAAATGTGCAGCACCGAAGTATATCAGCACAAGGAAGACGAAGCTACCTACAACAATCACACGGAGGGGGTCGATCACCCAGTCCACCAAATTGAGGGAGGACACATCACCCATGAAAAGGAACCAGACTGGGTATGCGTACACCAATGCAGTGAACAACGACGCCCAGAATGCCTTCATCAACCAAGGTATCGCAGCACGACCGGGTTGCCTTCTACCCTCATTCTCATAGATGAAATCTGGAACGACATTGCGCATAAGCTTATCGATATTGTCCATGGATGTCAGGATACACAGGACAGGAGTGGTATCCTGTGTTGCATTGATACCTACAACATCAACCTCCAAACATGCCTTGTTCATGAGACGTGCAAAGAACGTCCTCTTGATGCGAACAGAATTGATCTTATTGACCTTGAAGGAGGTCTTGTAAAGCTGGATGGCACCATGCTGAAGATAGATCGTGTCCCCTAACCTATACACACGGAAATTGTAGTATCTGATGATCATAGCGATCATCGGAATCAGGAATGACAATGCGAACAGCAAGGATGTGGAGATCAATCCCATCATGTCTCCCGCTGATTCGAACACGATGAACACTACGGAAAGTGCCGTGAAGAACAAAGAGGAGATGAAGAACCATGAACTCGTACCGAACAGACCATGAAGGATCGCATCCCTGTTCGTAAGAACTATCGATGATTCGTATACCTGTTCCTGTTCAGCAGAATAATTCAACCCATAGATGCGTGCGGACAACTCATTTCTAACCTGATTCGCCAGATCGTTCTTCAGACAGATGGAAATCTCTGGACGTGCAGCGTTTATCGATGAGTTGATGTTCACCTGAACGGTGGCCGTTCCAAAGATCCTGTTTGGTAGTGTTCTAATCACATTGACCGATGCGATCTTGGAGTACGGCACCGCCTTCATCTTACGTACGATGAAATTGAATTCGGATATCAATTCGGTATCCGTTGCATGGATTGCAGTCTTGGCCCAAAATATGAACAGTACGATTGAGGACAATGCGATGATGGCCACGGAGCCCCATATCAGCTCATACGTGCCCTCCGCCACATAACCTATGCTCACCAAGGCCATGATCAAAGCCACAGCCAACACCCTGGACAAGACCACCGTAGGATGATTCCTAGTGGGAGTCTCAAGCATCTTGATTCCTTTCCCTGACGATCTTGTTGATGACTTCGTTCAGCCCATCCACTATGGATTCTGCGACATCGTTCTCCAGGAACTTGATCTTGGCAACACCACCGGCAGTGGTGACGTTGACATTGGCAAGTCCGAAGAACCCGTTTATTGGGCCGCGAACGACCTCAACCTGGTGCAACCTCTCGATGGGTACAACGGTATGTGTGCGTACGATGACACCCTGACGGACATCGATACGATCATCGGTGATGATGTATCTGTAGAATCTGTAATACAATACGGGGCGCACCAACAGGAACAGTGACAATGCTGCCACGCACCCACATATTATGTATGTCACCAACATGGACACGTCCTTCAGGAACATGCCCGAGAATACTGCCACAGCGACCAATGCGACAATGACCAGTAAATGCGATACGTACATCGACTTCTTACTGCTTTGAACCAATTTGTTATATTGTAGTTCACTCAAGATATGCACCTTCTGCACCGTTTGATACCAATTCCCTATACCTCTTCAGCACACCGATGGGATTCCTATCCTTCACCTCCACGTCCTTCAAACGTTGGGAGATCTCCTCATCGGACAACCTTACATTCAAGGAACGTGCAGGGATATCGATGTCTATTATGTCCCCATCCCTCAATGCGGCTATGGGGCCCTTCTCGAACGCTTCTGGGGAGACATGACCGATCGCACCACCCCTGGTAGCTCCGGAGAACCTTCCATCGGTGATCAATGCGACAGATTCGCCAAGGCCCATGCCCATGATCATACTGGTAGGGGAAAGCATCTCCGGCATACCTGGTGCACCCTTCGGACCTTCGTATCTGATGACAACGACGTCGCCAGAGACTACGCCCCCGGAGGATATCGATTTGATGGCATCTGCTTCTGAATCAAAGACCTTGGCGACACCGGTGAATTTCATCATCTTCTCACTAACAGCGGCCTGTTTGATGACGGAACCTTTTGGAGCCAAATTTCCTTTAAGAACTGCTATACCGCCCTGCTGGTGGAAGGGGTTGTCCAATGGACGAAGGATCTCGTCATCCTTGACGACTGCAGCATCAGCAACCTCCAAGATGGATGTACCGTTTACAGTAGGTGCATCCTCCAACTCAGATCTGATCCTCTTCAACACAGCAGGAATGCCTCCTGCGTTATCGAGATCTCTGATGCTATATGGTCCACCAGGACGAAGACTGGTGATATGCGGCACTGTACGAGAGATCTCATCGAATAAATCTAATGTTATCCTGTGTCCGAAATCCCTTGCAATTGCAGGGATATGGAGTGCGGTGTTGGTGGATCCGCCGATGGACATGTCCACCCTTATGGCGTTGCGAATCGAACCCATGGACACGATATCCCTTGCTTTTATTCCCTCACGTACGAGCTGAACGATCCTCCTTCCGGTCGCCTTGGCCAATTCGACCTTCTTCTGATCCACAGCAAGGGATGTTGCACAACCGGTAAGACTCAATCCAAGCGTCTCGGTAAGGCATGCCATCGTGTTGGCGGTGAAGAGACCGGAACAACTACCCTGTCCAGGACATGCTGCACATTCGATGGTGCGGACATAATCCTCATCCACCTTTCCGGTACTGTAAAGACCGATGGCCTCGAAAACGGACTGGAGATCAAGGGAATCGTCCCCATTCTTTCCAACCTCCATGGCACCACCGGTGAGCATCATCATGGGGATGTTCATCCTGCCGCCGGCCATCAACATCCCTGGCGTAACCTTATCACAATTACTGACACCGACCCAACCATCGAATCTGTGAGCCTGACACATGATCTCACAACAATCAGAGATCGTTTCCCTGGATACAAGAGAATATCTCATCCCCTCGTGACCCATCGCTATTCCGTCGCAAACGGCAGGAACTCCGAAGATGAAGGCCTTTCCTCCCTCCTCCTCTATACCCTCCACGAGTGCATCGACAAGAACATTTAGATGGATGTGACCCGGGACGACATTGTTCCAAGAGTTGGCAATACCGATGAATGGCTTCCTCATATCCTCATCGGTCAGACCAGAAGCCCTCAACAGACTTCTCTGCGGAGCCTTGTCCACACCAGTCTTGACATCATCGCTTCTCATGATTGTAGGAATGACAATCACAGATATAACTATGAAGATTGTAGAAAAATTGGAAGCCGGGGTTTCCCCCGGCTGGATTTGTATTAAAGGTGTTTAGACGTTGCGAAGGACGATCTCGATGCGGACGCCGTCGGGTACCTGTACCCTCATGAGCTGCCTAAGGGCGCGCTCATCTGCATCCAGATCGATGAGTCTCTTGTGGATACGCATCTCCCAGCGATCCCAGGTCTCGCTACCCTCTCCGTCAGGAGACTTCCTGCAGGGGACCTTCAGCTTCTTTGTGGGAAGGGGAACAGGTCCGCGGATAGCGACACCAGTCTTCTGCGAGATCTCCTTGATCTTGGAGCAGACCTCGTCGACAAGCGCAGAGTTGGTTCCGCTGAGTGATATTCTTGCACGCTGAGACATCGTTATTCCCTTCAGGATTTGTCAACAGAGATGCAGACACCTGCAGCAACAGTCTGTCCCATGTCCCTGATTGCAAACCTTCCGAGAGGTCCGAACTCCTTTGCGGGCTCGATGACGAGAGGCTTGGTGGGCTTGAACTTGACGATTGCGTTGTCACCGTTCTTGAGGAAGCTGAGGTCCTCGAGCTTCTTTCCTGCACGCTGTGCGGAAATGATCTCGACGAGCTGGCATGCGACCTGTGCGGTGTGAACGTGGAAGACAGGAGTGTATCCAACGGTCATGACGGAGGGGTGGTTCAGGACGATGATCTGTGCAGTGAAGGTCTTTGCAACAGAGGGAGGGTTGTCAACGGGTCCTGCGACGTCTCCTCTCTTGACCTGGTTCTTTGCAACTCCACCGACGTTGAATCCAACGTTGTCTCCGGGCTCTGCCAGGGGCATCTGCTCGTGGTGCATCTCAACGGACTTAACTTCTCCTACGACGTTTGAAGGCATGAAGACGACCTTTGTCTTAGGCATAAGAACTCCAGTCTCGACACGTCCGACGGGGACAGTTCCGATTCCAGTGATGGTGTAGACATCCTGGATGGGGAGCCTGAGTGCCTTGTCGGTCTCCTTTGCGGGGACGGTGAGTGCGTCGAGTGCCTGGATCAGAGTGGGCCCCTTGTACCAGGAGGTGTTAGCGGAAAGAGTCTTGATGTTGTCTCCCTCGTATGCGGAAACGGGGATGAAGGGGATGTTCTCTGCCTTGTTACCGATCATGGCGAAGAGCTTCTTCATTCCCTCAACTGCCTCCTTGTACTTTGCCTCATCGTACTTGACTGCGTCCATCTTGTTGATGGCGACGATGATCTGCTTGACACCGAGGGTGGTTGCGAGGAAGACGTGCTCCTTGGTCTGTGCCTGGGGTCCCTCGATTGCGGAGCAGGTGATGATTGCTGCATCTGCCTGGGAGGTTCCAGTGATCATGTTCTTAACGAAGTCACGGTGTCCGGGTGCGTCGATGACGGTGAAGAAGTACTTGTCGGTGAAGAACTTCTTGTGTGCGACATCGATGGTAACTCCTCTCTCCCTCTCCTCCTTAAGTCCGTCCATGACCCATGCGAAGTAGAAGGATCCCTTTCCCTTCTCCTCTGCCTGCTTCTTGTACTTCTCGATGATGTGGGGCTCGATTGCACCGGTCTCGAGGAGAATCCTTCCAGTGAGGGTGGACTTTCCGTGGTCGACGTGTCCGATGATGACGAGGTTCATGTGTGCCTTTTCTGCCATTTTTGATTCCTCCAGTTATATATTATACTGCTTGATTTGGTTGATAAGGTGTTTTGTATTTAAGACTTACAGTCCAGAGTAGTACTTCTCGTCGTAGGGTTCGGGGTTAAGTCCCTTGCGGGTCCTGATTTCGACGACGACCTTCTTCTGGAGGTCGGGCATCAACATCTTGAATCCCGAGTTCTCGGAAGACCAGATTGCACGACCCTGAGTCTGTCCACGAAGATCTCCGGAGAATCCGAACATCTCAGCAACAGGACACTCTGCAACGAGTGTGGAGTCTGCTCCGTCCTGTCCCATCTCGAGGATGGTTCCGCGGCGCTGGGTGATCAGGTTGGTAACTCCTCCGACGAAGTCTGGAGGAACGCTGATGAACTCCTTCTGCATGGGCTCAAGGAGAACTCTTCCTGCGGAGCACATTGCTCCGTAGATTCCATCCCTGACTGCGGGGATGACCTGTGCAGGTCCCCTGTGGATGGTATCCTCGTGGAGTTTTGCATCCATGAGCTTGACCTTGACTCCACCGACCTTCTCGTTTGCGAGGGGTCCCTTAAGCATTGCCTCTTCGAAGGACTGCTTAACGAGCTCCATGGTCTCGTGGAGGTACTGGATTCCCTTGGTGCAGTCAACGAGCATGTTGTTGTTCTTGAATCCGACGATTCCCTTTGCCTCGTCCTTGTCGACACCGAGGTCGGTAAGGAGCTTTGCAACTGCCTTGGGGTCCTTGATCTTTGCATCGACGTCGATTGCACCGGTGCGGATTGCCTCGAGAACGGACTCCTCGAGAGGCTCTACGATGAAGTAGAACTTGTTGTGCTTGTTGGGGGACTTACCCTCGAACTCGGTCTTGTTGGGTCCCTTGACGCACTCGCGGTAAACGACGATTGGGGGCGAGGACTTGATGTCGACTCCCTGCTCGTTGATGATCCTGTACTCAGTGATCTCGAGGTGGAGCTCTCCCATTCCGGACATGAGGTGCTGACCGGTCTCGTTGTTGATCTCGATGCTGAGGGAGGGGTCTGCCTTTGCGATGACCCTGAGGACGTCAACCAGCTTGGGGAGGTCCTTCATGTTCTTAGCTTCGAGAGCCTTGGTAACGACGGGCTCGGAGTAGTGTGCCATCTTCTCGAAGGGCTCCATGTCCTTGAGAGTGGAAACGGAGGATCCTGCGATAGCATCCTTGAGTCGAGTGATTGCGACGATGTTTCCTGCCTGACAGTTCTCAACGGTGATCCTGTCTGCTCCGACCATCAGAGAGACGGTCTGAACCCTCTGTGCGTTGGGCATACCAGCGACGTAAAGGGTCTGTCCCTTGGTGACGGTTCCGGAGAAGAGCCTTCCGATTGCGATCTCTCCTGCCTGCTTGTCCATGATGATCTTGGTGACCATCAGTGCAACGTCTCCCTTGGGGTCGCATCCGAGCATCTGCTTTCCGAGAGGGGACTCGAGGTCACCCTTCCAGATGGTGGGGATACGGAGCTTCTGAGCGTCGACGGGGTTCTGGATGTGCTTGATTGCCATCTCGAGAACGACCTCGTGCAGAGGGGACTTCTTTGCAAGCTCCCTCTGTCCGCCATCCTTGGAGCAGTACTCGAAGATGTCCTTGAAGGTGATTCCGGACCTCTGCATGAAGGGTGCGGAGATTGCCCAGTTGTTCTTTGCGGATCCAAATGCGACGGTTCCGTCCTGGATGCTGACCTGCCACTGCTTGTTGAGGGGTGCAGGGAGGATGTTCATGATCTTCTGGTTGAACTCAGCGACGAGCTTGGAGAACTTCTCGATCATCATCTCCTTGGAGATCTTCTGCTCGACGATTGCCCTGTCGACCTTGTTGATGAAGAGGAGTGGTCTGACGCGCTCCTTCAGAGCCTGCCTGATGACAGTCTCGGTCTGAGGCATGAATCCCTCGACTGCACAACAGAGGATGAATGCTCCGTCGAGTGCCCTCATTGCACGGGTAACGTCTCCACCGAAGTCGACGTGACCGGGAGTGTCGATGAGGTTGATGAGGTAGGACTCCTTTCCGAACTCGTGGACCATCGATGCGCTTGCTGCGTTGATGGTGATTCCACGTGCTGCCTCCTGCTCGTCGAAGTCGAGGACACGCTGGTCTCCTGCGAGCTCCTGAGACATCATTCCGGCACCTGCAATCAGGTTGTCCGAGAAAGTGGTCTTTCCGTGATCGATATGTGCGGCAGTTCCAATGTTCCTGATGACACTGGGAGTTGCCATAAGCTGAACTGCTTTCTTGATGTTGTCTTCCTTTCTGCCCATTGATACCACCTATTGGATCTTTTTAATCAGCGTGCAGACTGTGCTACCCTCTCGGTCTCTTCCTTCTTGCTGACTGCGAAGGAGGTCATGTCACCCTTGGATGCAAGGATGATCTCATCTGCGAGACACTGAGCGATAGGCTTCTTGTTCTTGGAAGATGCTGCAACGACTCCCCTGGACATATTGCGGAGTGCGATGTCGAGCCTCCTCTGAGGGGAGATGTCGACGGCCTTGGGGACGGAGATTCCTCCGAACTGGAGCCTGGTGACCTCCTCACGAGGTGCTGCGTTCTCCAGACCCTGAACGAGAATCTGGATGGGGTTGGCCTTGGTCCTCTGAGCAACGATGTCGAATGCGTCAGCGACTGCCTTGTAGGCCTTGAGCTTCTTTCCGGTGTACTTCTCGGTCCTCATGATGTTGTTGATCAGCCTCTCAACGATGCTGAGCCTGGACTTTCCGAACCACCTGTTTGCGTGCTTGCCGCCCGAGTGAGGAACATTTGTAGGGGTGAGGTCGATGTATTTTGCCAAACCGCCATCTGCGACGGTAACCTCGGACAGGCTGTATTTTCCGAACATAAGTGCAGTGTTCTCCATCATAAGATCACCTCACGGGCTTCTCAGTGCGGCCCCTAACCATCTCGTCGAGGGAGACGTTGTTGACCTTGATAACCTTGTAACGGACTCCAGGGATATCTCCGTAAGAACGTCCCATCCTTCCACCGATACCTTCTACCATGACCTCGTCGTGCTCGTCGATGAAGTTGATCGCACCGTCTCCAACCGCGAATGCAGTGATCTGACGACCGTTCTTAACGAGCTGAATCTTGACACACTTACGAAGAGCGGAGTTGGGCTGCTTTGCCTCAACAGCGACCTTCTCCAGAACGATTCCGCGAGCCTGTGCGGATCCCTCAAGAGGATCAGATTTCTCTCTAAGCTTCAAAACTCTCTTCTTGTATGCCCTGTCCAGCCAGCGGTGGCGCTGCCTGTCAGACTTGAGCTTTCTTGCGGTATAAAGACCTCTACCCATAGTTTCACCTTGTTATTTTATGTGAAGTAGTCGTCGATAAGACTTCTAATATATAAAGGATGGTACGAAGTTTAATATATGTGTTTTAGAAAAATGAACTCGAAAATCGGTCAAGAGCGTCAAAGACCGATTTATGAACAAAATAACACAAAATCCTATATGAATATGTCCCGTCCGATGGCGTATTCTATCTATAAATATAATATAACAAGAAGATTAGAGAAGTGTTAAATAAATGCCCCCTATAGTCCGATACAGAGGCGCATACGTATGTCAGCAGATGAAGATTATTTTGCATTGCTCGATAGGGCAAAGGAGCAGCTTCCCGAAGTCGCAGAGAACCACGACAGGTTCGTCATCCCCGATGTGGATGTCATGCAGGAAGGAAAGATCACCGTTATCAGGAACTTCATCGACATCACCGAAGTGCTTAGAAGGGACGGACAGCATGTCCTTCAGTTCCTTCTCCGTGAACTCGGTGCCCCCGGTAACATCGAGGGACGTAGGGTCGTGATCAAGGCGAAGGTCAGCCCCGGCATGATCACCGATAAGATCCAGACCTACACTGATACGTTCGTCATCTGTTCCGAATGCGGTCGCCCTGATACCAAGATGAACAAGGAAGGAAGGACACTCGTTCTCGAGTGTGAGGCATGTGGTGCACACAGGCCCGTCAATGTCAAGAAGACTTCCAGATCCGAGAATGTCAACTCCTTGAAGGAAGGGGACATCATCGAAGTGTTCATCAACGATGTCGGAAAGAAGGGTGACGGAACCGGTAAGTTCATGGACTATCTGATCGTCGTCCCCGGAACCGTCAAGGGTGCAACCGTCCACGCGAAGATCACCAAGATCTCTGCGAAGACTGCTTTCGCATCCAGAACTACCGAAGCGACCACCCGCTGATTTCATGAAATATTACATCGAATCCTACGGCTGCACAATGAACTACGGCGAGGGAGATATGCTCTCTCGCCGTATGGAATCATTGGGTTACGAAAGAGTCGATAAGGTCGATGAATCAGACATAGTCATCCTCAATACCTGTACGGTCGTAGAGACCACAGAGAAGAGGATGATCAAAAGGATGAATGACCTTCGTGCGGCACGCAAAGAGGTCATCGTCACAGGTTGCATGGCGAAGGTACAACAGAGTCGCATTTCGATAAGATTGCCGAATGCGCTCATCGTACCTCCGGACATGTACGATAATTTTTCAGAACTCGTAGAGAACAGGTTTGGAGTCGGAGATTCTGTTAAACGTACGCCATACGGCAGAACCGCCATCATACCGATCGCACAAGGATGCCTCGGAAACTGTTCCTACTGCATCACCCGTTTTGCGAGAGGGAAACTGATCAGTAGAAGTATCGAGGACATATCCGATGAGTTCAAGGAATTCGTTGAATCGGGAGTTCGTGAGATCCTTCTGACAGCACAGGATACTGCATGCTATGGAAAGGACATCGGCACAGATCTCCCTGAATTGTTGAAGGAACTGTTGAAGGTCCAGGGGGATTACAAGATCAGGATCGGTATGATGAATCCGAACCACCTGATGCCAATACTTGACAGGATGATCGACTGCCTGTTGGATCACAGAGTATACAGATTCCTGCACATACCTGTACAAAGCGGAAGTGATGCCGTATTGAAGGCGATGAGACGTCACTACACATCAGAAGCATTCTTGGGAATGGTTGATGAATTACGTGAAAGGATACCGGACATCAGTATCGCAACGGATCTCATATGTGGATTCCCCGGAGAGACCGAAGAGGATCATAAGGAGACTATCGATCTCATGAGGAAACTTAGGATGGATACGGCCAATATAACGAGGTACTCGCCACGCCCTGGAACGGACTCCATCACACTCCCCGGGGAACTGAATGGTAACGTCACAAAGCAGAGATCACAAGAACTCACCGAAGTAAAGACTGAGGTGGAATATGATGTCAACTCCAAACTCGTCGGCAGGAGAGTCAAAGTCCTGATAACGGAGAACGGCAAAGATGGAACGATGATCGGTAGAACGATAAACTACCGTCCAATCGGCTTCAGAACGACACATGATCTTGGAGAATACGTCGAAATAGAGATCACGGGTTGTGCAGCTACCTACCTTACAGGCAAAGAGATCTGAATCCATATCGCCAACTATTAATCCCTGTGCACATATGGGGCAGACATAGTCCTGTAGTGTAGTGGTCAATCATGCCGGCCTTTGGAGCCGGCGACCCCGGTTCGAACCCGGGCAGGACTACCAGTTTTCACAAAATATGACATACATTATGATGCTATCCCCCATCGAAAACCATGTCACAATTCAGACAATGGGTGTCCACCAATACCAAGTAGGACCCTACAGATCATAATTATCCACGAAAGTGTGCCCCTTATGTTTACAGATGTGAGAAGAACTTACTAGGGAGCATCACTCCAATTGAGATATCGAATGATCAATAGGCGATCACATCAAAATCCACTAGAATTGCAATCCTCTGATGCGTAAAAGAGATACTACGAACAAATCACCGATAACAATGTTGAATGACATAGAAACGTGGGAAAGACAGATCAAGAGACAACTACAGAATCATCTTAAGATTGAAAAGTGAAAAAACCGGGATATGGAAATTTGACGTTCGATGCTACGTTTTAGTGCATGGTAAACTGCCACGGAATTGCGGGAAGTACTCATTCGAGACTTCCTTGCAAATATACGCTTGAATTTTAAAGGGGGCCGAAGCCCCCTGCGTAGGAGGTGATCCATCTGCAGGTTCCCCTACAGATACCTTGTTACGACTTAACCCTCCTTGCTAAATCTCAGTTCGACAACCCCAGTAAAAGGCAGCCTCACTGAAACCCAACT
>JAFVZR010000012.1 GCA_017508065.1 Candidatus Methanomethylophilaceae archaeon | reverse complement strand
CCTGTTCCGCTGATCTTCAAGGAACCTTTGGAGATTGTAAGGCCAGACGAACCTGCGGTAATATTCAACTCAGCAGTCTTGGGTGTGGAATCGGTGCTCTTAGCATAGTATCCAATCTTGGCATCGATTATGTCTCCTGCTCCGGTTTCAATCGATGCTCCATCTTTAAGGATAACAGAAGAGTCATATTCTCCTACAGTCAGTTCATAATTTGTATCATCTACTGTAATGGTGCCTGTCTCAAGAATAAGGTTTATGTCCCCATTCACTGTTAGAACACCTTCAATTGTTGTCTTGACATTCCATGTTTTCGATTCATCAAAGTCACTTACCCTTAAGCTGATGGCTGACTGAGATCCTATGAACTGTGAAGTGTCGATGGTAACGTTTTTCAACAAAACGTTTCCAGTAACCGTCGCTCCAGAACCAGTACTATAGATAATACCATTAGCTTTGGCAGTACTGTTGTTGATATTGTTGTTGATCGCTGTTATGTCAACATCATCAAGTTCAACATTACATGATGTTGTAGTCTCCAGAATAAGTGCTCCAAAATTATTGAAAGCGTTACCTGCGATGTTGAATGTGTCGAGTTTGGAACCTGTGATTTTCACAGAATCGGTTCCCTCTTTGATATAAACTGATCCCCAGGCATTCACCTTAGAATCTGTAATTTTTACATCACCACCAAAAGTCATGATTCCATAGTTCAGACTCTCAACGGTAACTTCATTCATAGTCAAATCGACATCAGATGCGACTACGACTGCTGCCGTATATGCAGAACCTGTGTTGGTTATCATTAGGTTGTTGATTACAACCTTGTCGGTTGCGTTGGGAACCTGTATCCTGATAACAGAACCTGATCTGGTTCCATCATCTTTGGCTTTCCATGTAATCTCGTTATCGTTACCGTTAATGGTAACAGCCTTGGTAATGACTATACAGGATGCGTATGTATCCTTATCATCAGCAGGATCGTCGATTGCAGCCTGATTATCAGGAATCACAATATCTGCGGTGATGTTGATAACCGTGACTTTAGGGTCGATGAGTGCGGTCTGCAGATCGGAAAGCACACCTACGGAGATGGATCCATCTGCCCCTACAACCACTCCCTGAGAATATGTGTAGGTTTGGGTCTCCGCGCTAGTATCACCAGCATCCACCTCAGCTGCAATGAATGCAGCTCCAGCGAACACCATGACCATTGCCATGATGACGGCGAGGAGTCCCCTCTGTTTGTTCGTATACTTGTTAATCATAGAGACATCTGCTCCTAATGTTCTCGAATCGTGCTGTTTCCAACATTCACATGTCGAAAACGGCAGATCCGGAAGGGGTCGGATGTTCACCACGAATGCTCCGCCTAAGCGAATCATCCGTGCATCCCATCTTTCCCATCGTACGCGGGTAGAACCTGCGCACAACTGGGGTTCAGAACATATCATATAAAAAACTATCACCTGTTTGCTCAGGTATTGGACAAGTCTCGATCTACATGTCCCGATCAACATCGGAACCATGTGTTAAACAACGTTACCAACCTACTCAAAATTTGGTAACTCCGAAAATCGCTTCGCGGAGTTCTGCATACGTACCATCCATGAAACTCAACCACCTCTGGATGATTCAGCCTGACATGAGAGAGACCGATAACTGGGGCATCAGTATGCGCCAGATGGGACGCAAGGAGAACACCATACGCGCCCACAGGAACAACGTCCTTCAGTGCCTCCGTTACCTGGAGGATGCCGGTCGTTCGACCAAGGTGGCGGACCTGACCACCGATGACGTACTCTACCTCTACAACACGATGCGTCTCAAGGAGACCGTCAAGCGCTCCTACCTCCGCAGCCTCTCACTCCTGGTGATCTACTTCACCGGCGTGGACATAGTCAAGAAGTCGAACCTGCTGTACAACCGCGAACAGTACGACAGGGTGTTCATCTCCCCGGCCCAGTTCAAGGAGGCATACGATGTCGCCGACCCGCTCCAGAGGATCATCATGAGCCTCGGTGCGTACATGGGATTGAGGAGGGCCGAGATGGCAGGTATCAGGGATTCGGACATCCATGGCGACATGATGACCATCCACGGAAAGGGTCACGGTAAGGACGGTATGGTCGTGGCGGTGAGGATCCCCGGTCCCGTCAGGGAGGAGATCGAGCTCTACCGTGCATCGGAGGAGAAGAAGGGCGTCAGGAAGGACGATTTCCTCATCCAGACTCGTGACCACCACGGTGTCCTCCACCGCATCAACGTCTCCCAGGTGTCCAATGCCATGACCGACCTGAGCAAGGAGATGGGATTCCCACTGACCACCCACTCGCTCAGGAGGTTCTTCGCCACGACCCTTTATTATGAGACCGACTGCGACCTGCAGACCGTACGCAGTCTGATGAGGCATGCCAATGTCGCCACGACCCTGAAGTGCTATGTCGACGCCTTCGATGAAAGGGAGCGTGTGGCATCCGAGAAGTTGACCGACTGGATCGACAAACTCGTGGAGCGTTCTCCGGAAGAGGGAGAGGTAGAGGACGGACAGTGACCTCTACGGATCATCCCACATGCACGTCCACCCCGGGGGTGAACGTTGTTCTGAAACGATTTCTCAAACCCATTTTCCCGCTGGATTTCAGCAGGGACATATCTATCTTGTTTTCGAAGGCTCCCATCCAATTTCCTCAATAAACATGAGTTCGTGAGCTTTTGTCTCTATGATTAACAAGTATACGAACAAACAGAGGGGACTCCTCGCCGTCATCATGGCAATGGTCATGGTGTTCGCCGG
>JAFVZR010000136.1 GCA_017508065.1 Candidatus Methanomethylophilaceae archaeon | reverse complement strand
GTCACACGTGACAAGGAATATGACATCACACAGGGTACTCCGGGGTCTCAGATACTATGGTTTACTGTAAACCACAACGGAGAGGCAGAGACTGTGAAGATCTATTTCACCACATCATGGACTATGCGTTCGAGAACTGTACTATGATCACAACGGTGGACATTCCCAAGAATGTCTCGATAGTGACCATCTCTGCATTCAACGGCACCGATTCATTGAACGCCATCAATGTATCCAAAGGCAACGAGAAGTTCGCATCCGCCGATGGTGCACTCTACGATGACGTGAACAAGACACTGATCAAATATCCATTGGGAAAGACGGCTTCGGAATACGTCGTCATGGAAGGGACCGTTACCATCGCGGAGTCCACCTTCTCGAATAACGAGTATCTGACCAAGGTCACCCTCCCCGAATCACTCGAATCCATCGGAGCATACGCGTTCAGTGACGTACCTCTCGAACAGATAACGATCCCGTCCAACGTAGAACAGATAGATGTGGGTGCGTTCTATAGAACGGATATAAAGGAAATCAGCATCCCATCCAAGGTAAAGGTTCTGAATGCTACGTTCGAAGGATACATGGATCTGCAGAAGGTCACACTTTCCGAAGGGGTTGAGACTCTCGAAAACACGTTCGAAGGATGTCATGCATTGACGACGATCACCATCCCTGCGAGTGTGACTAGTATCATCGGAGCATTCTCCGATTGCACATCCTTGGAACACATCGATGTGTCCAACGGTAACACACATTTCATGGACCACGAGGGTGTCCTGTACGACGATATCGAGAAATCCCTGGTAGCATACCCTGGAAAGAAATCCGACAGGACCTACACGGTCATTGCAGGTACGGAGACGATCGGTCCCGGTGCGTTCAAAGGTAACTCGCATATCGTCAAGGTGATCCTCCCCGAAGGACTCAAAACGATCGGGCATCAGGCATTCGCTTATTGTTACAACCTCACCGATATCAACATCCCCTCGAGCGTTGTCGATATGGGAGGCAACCTGTTCGATGAGTCCGCCATCGAATCGATTGTTATTCCGGACGGTATCGAAGAGCTCGTCGGCACATTCAGGTACGCGACATCTCTCAGAGAGGTACGTCTGAGCGATAGCGTGAAGAGTCTTCATGAGACATTCTACGGATGTATGAGCCTCGAATCCATAACCATCCCCGCAAACGTCGAGGATATCACGAACGCATTCGTATATTGTTCCGATCTGAAATCCATCACTGTAGACGAGAACAACGCTAAATACAGGAGCATCGACGGGGTGCTGTTCTCCAAGGACGGTAAGGAGCTGTTGTTGTATCCCTCCAACAGGGGAGAATCGACATACACGATCCCCGACGGTGTGACCTCCATTTCGAACAACGCATTCTATGAATGCCATGGTCTCAGGGAGATCACCGTCCCCGCATCCCTCACCAACTTCTCCGATACGGATCTTTCCCAACTGCCCGATATCGAGACGATCATCGTGGAGGATGGAAATCCCGATTTCGTGACCATAAACGAGGTGCTGTTCTCTGCCGACAAGAGCATACTGTACAACTATCCCATCACCAAGACAGACAGTACATATCAGGTCCCTGACGGAACCGTCACCATCGACGACAATGCATTCCAGAACAACACATACATCAAAAGTGTCGTTCTCCCCTCCAGCCTGAGGACGATCGGCGACGATGCGTTCTACGGATGTGTCAATCTCGAGTCGGTGACGTTCAACGAGGGATTGGAATCCATAGGAGGGTCATCGTTCTGGCTCTGTGTCAGCCTGAAGGACGTGGAATTCCCGCAGACACTCACGGAATTGGGGACATATGCATTCCATAGCTGCATATCCTTGACGGACATCACCATACCTTCCGGAGTGAAGGGCATGTATGGAACGTTCTCCGGATGCGTGGGTCTTACATCCGTGACCATGCCCGGTGTAAGAACGTCGATGTATGCGTTCGAAGGGTGTAAAAACCTCGAATCCCTGTCGCTGCCATCCACCATGGAGGAATTCATGGATATGAGACTCGTATCCCTGAAGACCGTGACCGTCAGCGAGAACAATGCGAACTACAAGGTAGTCGACGGAGTGCTGTTCTCCGAGGACGGAAAGGACCTCGTACTGTACCCCTCCGCTTTGGACCGCAAGGACTATACCATCCCGGAAGGTGTGGAGACCATATGCAGTTGTGCATTCACATACGTGGACGGACTGGAAACGGTCACATTCCCTTCCACCGTCAAGGAGATGGAGGAACAGGCATTCTACATTTGCGACCTCCTGAGGTCGGTGACGTTCAATGAGGGATTTAAGAACATGGAATATGCGTTCTATGGATGCGATTCCCTCGTCTCCATCGACATCCCCTCAGGTGTCGAATCGCTCACATACGCATTCGTGGACTGCGACGCATTGGAGAGCATCGACATCCCCGCATCCGTGACATACCTGAGCGACGACTTCCTCGACGAATGTCACTCCCTGAGGACCATAACCATCAGCAAGGACAATGAGAACTACAAGGTCGTCGACGGGGTTCTGTTCTCCAAGAACGGAAAGACACTGATCAAATATCCCGCGATGTTGGAGAACACCACCTATGACGTACCATCCGGTGTGAACAGGATCCTGGACGATGCGTTCGAGGGAGTCGTGTTCCTGAAGTATGTGAACTTCCCCGATTCCTTGGAATATATCGGGGACAATGCGTTCGAGAACGCATGCTCCCTTACCACGGTCGTGATACCCGATGGAGCGTACATCGGAGAGGAGGCGTTCGAGGACTGTTACGCATTGAAGGATGTCACATTGGGCAAGAACGTCGAGGCGGATGAGGAGGCGTTCAAGTACTGTGGAAATCTGGAAAGGATCACCATCATGGATTCGCCCCATGAGCTCGGAATGGATGCGCTGTACTGGTGCGAATCGTTGAAGGAGGTGATCGTTTCCGACGACAACGACCTTTACAAGTTGGTCGACGGAGTTCTGTTCTCCAAGGACGGTAAATCGTTGATCAGATACCTCAAGAACGACGAACGTACGGAATACGTGGTTCCGGAAGGTACCATGTACATAGACAGCTATGCGTTCCAGTACTGTGAAGCACTCAAGAAGATCACCATCGCCGGTTCCGTGACGAATTTATCGGATGATGCCATCGACGATTGTTCCAACCTCGAAACGATAGTCGTGGACTCTGACAACCGTCACTACAAGGTCGTCGACGGAGTGCTGTTCTCCAAGGACGGGAAGATACTCGTACACTACCCCGCAGGATTGAAGAACGAGGAGTACAGCATACCGGAAGGCGTGGAATTCGTCTACGACAGTGCCATGGAGAATCCGAGATACCTGAAGGTGTTGAACATCCCCGCATCGGTGGAGAGCATCTACATCTACAACGAGGAGTACACCTGTTTCGAGGAGATCAACGTACACCCCGATAACCGTACGTACAGAAGTATCGACGGCGTACTCTATAGCCGCAATGTCACCGATCTGCTCCTCTTCCCCGGATCCAAGGACGTGTCCGAATACACCGTTCCCAGGACAGTGACATACATCGTAGAATACGCATTGTCCAACTGCTACAACGTGGAGAGATTCCTTGTAGAGGATGGGAACGGTATCTACTTCGCGAAGGATGGTGTCCTGTATTCCGAGGATACGATGATCGCATACCCCCTCGCAAGGACCGAGGACATACCGGAACTTCCGGAGGGCATCACCGATATGGACAGTGCCATATTCGCCGGATCCAACATCATGAACTACGATATGCCGAACGGATTGGACTCCGTCTCCGCGTACATGTTCCAGGATTCCAGTATCAGGACGGTCACCCTCGGCGAGGACATCGTGTACCTCAAACACTCCATGTTCCAGGGATGTGAAGGGCTGAAAACGGTAAGGATCACCGCACAGTCCGATTACATGGTCCTCGAGATGGATGTGTTCAAAGGATGCAAGAACGTCAGGTTGGTTTCCGGAATCCCGGGATACGATCTTGCCGTGTACTACGACAGCGAGCACACCAAGGCGTTCGACACGTCCGATGAGGACTTCGCGGGTGCGGTGTATCTGAAATGGACCGAGGTCTCCAACGATACGGTCCCGATGGGCATCGGATTCTCGATCGGAACAGTGCTCCTCATCGGATTGATCGTGTTCATGCACATCCGCGGAAGGAACTGAAAACGTTTAAGGGGGCGATCCCCCCATCTTTCTTTTTATTCATAGGAAAGGATCGTCAGTCCCATAATATGATATCGCATTCGTCCATGATGTCACCGCACTTGGGACATTTGGGATCGCGGGGCAGGCATGTCCGTCTCATCCTTCTCCCACAGAGTTCGCATCTTACGAACGAGGTGTATGTCCTCTTTCCGGGACGGTAGATGGTGATGTTCCCCTCACTCCGATAGTTGCCGCAGGTGCAGTGGTACACATGGACCTTCCATAGCGTTTGTATATCCTCTTCCTCGGCCATGATCCTCCTCGCGGTCTCGCCATACACCCCGTTCAAAGCGTCCGTCCTGTGCATCCTTTCATCGCAGCTCATGAAACCGTAACCTTCGCCGAGTTTGAGGATGTGTCCGCAACCCCTGCATTTGAAATCTATTCCGTTACCCATCTTCTATCACCTGTTCGGAACTAGAGGAGGTTCCGTTTTTAAATGTTTGTTAAAAATGGGGAAAATGCAACAAAATGTCGATGTTAAGTAAATTTTGACGGGTTTTTGGAAAGTGGCGATGTTAAGTAAAATTGAAAATCTGTTGAATTGACAAAAATACTTAACATCAAACAAATCGAGTCAATTAAGGGGCAATCATTGGAATAAGAATCATCCACAGTATCACGAAAAAT